>JAAZYN010000418.1 GCA_014239625.1 Myxococcales bacterium
GCCGCGCTCAGGCTGAACCCGGCGATCTTCAGGATGACGTCGAGCTCAGCCCCGAGGTGCCCTTTGTCACCCACCGTGTCCAGACCACCGTCGATCTTGACCGAGGTGGCTACGGCGAAGCGAACGTCACCGCCCTCCAGGTCAGCCTCGGAGTATCCTTTCACAGCTCCGTGGTTGTAGCCCAAACGGACCACCGCCATGGGGTTGAAGGTGTCCGGGACGTTGCTGAATTTGCCGCTCACGTCCCCGTCGATGAGATCGGCGGACCCGGTGAACCTGGCTTTGTCCCCGCTGCCGTTGAAGACGCCCACCGCGTATTCGAAGGTGTTCGCTTTGTTGTGGAGCATCACGCCGATATCGCGACCGGCACCGAAGGCCTTGTCCGTAGAGGCACGATCGACGAGCGCCAGCTTACTGCTCGAGGTCATCTGCTGACGCGAAAAGGGCTTCTTGAACTGTCCGGCGCGGACGTGAAGCCAGCCTTTGACCGCCCTGTAGTCGACGTAGAAGTCTTTGAGCGAGACGAACCCCTTTCCGAAATCCGCTTGAAACTTGTAGCCGAGGTCTTTGGAGAAGACGTTGCCCTTCAAGGCCAATCGAGCGCGAGGAATGGAGAACGCGTAGCCCTCGCTGGAGTCGTCCATGTCAAACGTGAACCGCGTCTGCACCCGCGCGCCGATCGTGAGTCGGTAGAGGTCATCGGGGGACGCGATGTAAAAGCCCCGCTTGTAGCCGACCTTTGCGGCCCCCTGTGCGGAGGCGGCCGGCGCAGTCACGAACGATGCGACGACGACGGTCGCCGCGACAGAGAGAGCCCGCATCATGGTCGTTCCCCTATCTACATGTGCTGTGGAGGGGCCTCGACCCCGATGGGCGGTAGGTTGAAGTACCTATGTTTCATTTCGGTGACGGGCAGGTTCCGACCGGGCAACGTTTTTGGCACGACGTCGCGACGCCCCGAGAGGCGTTCGGCGCTTGCTTCTACTCGACCGCGGGGTGATCATCGGACACCTCCAGAGCAACTCAGGCCGCACCACGACCAGGCCACGCTTCGCGACGCAATCCCGGCTCAGGCACCATGAATCACCCGTCCAGACACTCCCGACTCTCCCGCGAGGCCGTCATCGGCGGACGCGACCCGGCCCACTTGCGAGCGCTGACCCTGTCTGCGATGGCGTCCCACGACAGGGGACGCCATCTCGCGCGGATTCGCGAGGCAGGAGAGGGCCTGGTCGCTGACTGGTTGGACTTCGCTGAGCGCAACCGAGTGGGCCCCATCGTCGCCCTGGCGCTGCTTCAAGCTTACGATGACGCGCCTCCCCTGAGCCGACGTTGTTCTGACATCTACTCCAGCGCCGAGGCCCGCATGGCGGTGCTCCTCGAGGAGCTCGACGCCTGCGCAGCCCGGCTGGCCAGCGAGGGGATCCCGATGATCGCCCTGAAAAACGCCGGGATCGCGCGCGGTATCTATCCGTGGCCGGGGGCCTGTCCGATGGGCGATCTGGACGTCCTGGTGGCCAAGGAGCGTTTCCGCGACGCCCATCGTCTGATCGTGGAGTGCGGCTTCCATCTGGACACCCGCGCGCCCGATGTCGAGCCCGCCGACCTGGAGCACGGCCTCCTCGGCGGTGGCACCGAGTATCGCAAAGAGACCGGCGGCCAAGAGGTGTGGTTCGAGCTTCAATGGCGCCCCGTCGCGGGCCGGTGGATCCGCCCGGACCAGGAGCCCGAGGGGGCCGATCTGGTGGAGCGTTCGGTGCCCATCGAGGGGACCGACGTGCGCCTGCTGAACCCCGTCGACAACATGATCCAGGTGGGCCTCCACACGGCCAAGCACACGTACGTTCGAGCGCCTGGCCTGCGGCTGCACACCGACGTCGACCGGCTCGCACACTACCAGCGACCGGACTGGGAGGCCGTGGCCGAGATGGCCCGAGAGTTGACCATCTCGACGGCCGTCTACTTCTCCTTCGCCCTGGCTCAAGCGCTGCTGGGAACCCCGGTCCCGGACCAGGTCCTGGAGTCGCTGGCTCCGGCGGCGTGGAAGCGGGACGCGGTGACCCGCATCCTGCGAACGGTGGATGTCTTCGAGCCGAACGAGCGCAAATTCAACCGCCCCGGGATGATGCTGTTCACCGCGATGATGTACGACGACACCTCCGGCCTGTTGGCGTCGGTGCTGGACACCTCGCCGGACGAACTCGGATGGCGCTACGCGCCGCGGAACTTGCGCCGGGGCGCGAAGAGAGTCTACGACATCATGACCCGGTACCAACGCGCATGAAGGATCAGGACGCCACGCGGTGACACGAAAGCTAAGCATCAAGCTCATCTCGTCGGTCAAGCGCGACCGGCTGCAGCGTCTCGCCGCGCGGCTGAGTTCATCGCGGGTAGATGCCCGCGTGGAGTATGCGATGGCCCCGGAGCGATGGCGCGAGCTGCGGGCTCAGGGGCGACTGGCACACCTGTGGGGGCGCCTGGAGGGGTCAGCCCGTTTCCCGCTGCAGGTGGTCGTCGACGCCATGGTCGGGGACTCGGAGGTCCTGATCACCACCGCCAACCCTCCCCTCCTCTCTCGGCTTTTGGTCGCCGGCCGCCACCTTCACGGACGCACGGTCATCGCTGTGGTCGACGAGCTCCTCGAGGGCGTCGACTACGGCTCGCTGTTCGCAGGCGCAGACGGCATCGTTTTTGCGGGCGACCGGCTGGCGGAGCATGCCATGCGACGGTTTGGAGCGCCCGCCCGCCACGCCGTGCTGCCCACCGGCGTGGAGGTCGCCGCGTTCTCGCCCGACGCGCTGGGGGCGTCGGGCCCGGAGTCGGAGCTGGAGCGATGGTGTGACCGCCACGTGGTGGCGCTCTGCTCCAGCGACGCAACGGACGAGTCCGAGGATTGGGCGACGCTCGCCGAAGCCGGCGCCGAGTATGTCGCTCGATACGGAGCCGCCAGGGGCGAGGGTAAGCCGCTGGTTTTTTTGGTCGCCGGCGCGGGCCCAGAGGTCGATGGCCTCCGCCAGGCGTGGGCCGGCATGCCGACAGAGCGCGTGCGCTTCGAGCCCAGATTGTCGCAGAGAGCCCATGATCGCGTGCTCGCCCGGGCAGCCATTGTCGTGGCCACGCGCGAACCGACCTCCCGGCTGGAGCCCCTATCACCTGGGGTCCAGGCGGCCATGGCCGCAGGGAGCGCGTTGGTGACCGCGGCGCCCCGTGATTCAGATCTCGGAGATCTCGTCACCCGTCACTCCCTGGGGATCCGAGTCGACCCTGGAGACCACAGGGCTCTGGTGGATGCGCTTCGTCGCTACGTGACGAAGCCGAGGGCCCGTCAGGCAGCTGCGCGACGCGCCAAGAGCGTCGCCCGCGAGCACTACGATATGCCGCGATTGGCGGGCCAATGGAGGACCTTCATCGACCAGGTCCGCTCCGAGCGGAGCCGGTTCCGACGTCCGAGCAGGGCAAAACGCGGCCTGGACCTCCTCGGCGCCGGCGTGGGGCTGGCCCTCACCGCCCCCCTCATGCTAGGCGCCGCAGCCGCCGTGCGCGCTACGATGGGCTCCCCAGTGCTGTTCGAGCAACGGCGACCAGGGCTATTCGGCAAGCCGTTTTCGATGATGAAATTCCGGACGATGCGAGCGCCCCGACCCGGGGAGGAAGGCCCCGACGCGGACGCCGCTCGCCTCACGAAGGTCGGAGCGTTTCTTCGGAAGACCAGCATCGACGAGCTCCCGACCCTGTTGAACGTCTTGCGCGGCGACTTGAGCCTGGTCGGGCCTCGCCCACTGCTGATGCGCTACCTGGAACGCTACGACGCCGAACAGGCCCGTCGGCATGACGTCCCCCCGGGGGTCACCGGGTGGGCTCAGATCAACGGCAGAAACGCCCTGTCGTGGCCTGAGAAGTTCAGCCACGACGTGTGGTATGTGGACAACACCACGTTCTGGCGTGATCTGGGCATCCTCGCCCGCACCCTCAAGAAGGTCGTCGTGCGCGACGGCATCAGCTCCGCCGGCCACGTGACCATGCCCGAATTTACTGGAGCCGAGGAGACACGCGACGACGACGGTGTGGTCATCGATCTCACCGCGCGGGCCGGAGAGTCTAGCGGTGCGTGAGCCCAGCTGCGACCGCCGACTATCGGGCGACGGGTCACGGGGGCTCGGGCAGGTCTGTAGCCCTGACCTCCGGGGTCACCCAGCAGGCTGGCGCCACGTTTCATCCCGCCGCGCCCCCTGCGTAGAGGTGCCTCTGACATCATGTGAGGTCGTCGCCGTCATCCACTCCTGTCTCCCACAAAGTTGCGTCGCGTGACCGCTCAGCTACCGTTCAATGTTCTGATCTCTTCAGCGGGTCGACGAGTCGCGCTGATGCGCACATTCCGCCAGGCACTGGCGAACCTCGGCCTGGACGGCAGCCTCGTCGCCACCGACATCTCTGCGTACGCGTCGGCCTTCCAGCTGGCCGACCGCCGCTTCACGGTGCCGCGCTGCACAGCTGACGACTTCGTGCCGTTCATGCTGGAGC
>JAAZYN010000419.1 GCA_014239625.1 Myxococcales bacterium
CCGCGAGGCGTCAACGCATGGGTTCCCCAGGAGCCCCACAAAACGCAGAAAACACGCTCGATGATGTCCAGCCGGTCGCTGGCCCGCCGGCACCATCCGCGCGCGTCGCCGAAGGCCTGACCTCGGGCGCGGGCGGAACGGGACCGGGATCGGCCGCACGCGCCATAGCCCCGCCACCCGACCGGGGCGGCGGGCTGAGCCCCCGAGGCGGGGGTGAGGTCACCGCCCCGAGCGGTCCAGGTGTGCATGATCATTGATTCGGATCGCCCTGTAGCCCTGGCCTGGGGTGACGGTCAGCTCGGTGATGGAGGTGTTCTCGATGGCGACGCGCCAAAGCGACCCTATGGAGAACCCGAGGGTGACCGAGAGCAGGCCACGGATCAGAAACCCGTGACTCACGCAGGCGACAGTCGCGTCCACGCCGAAGCGCTCGCGGGTCGTTTCCATAAACGACGAGATCCGCTCCACCATCGCGTCGAACGGCTCGACCCCCGGCACCTGCACCGCGCTGGGGTCCCGTCGCCAGGTCGACAAGAACTCCGGGAACAGGTCAGCGACCTCCGACCGCATGAGCCCCTCGAGCTCCCCCAGGTAGCGCTCGCGCAAGCGTGCGTCGGTCTCCACCGCTCGAACACCAAATACGATCTCGGCCGTCTCCCTGGCTCGGACGAGATCGCTGCTGATGACGGCGTCCACTGTCTGAGAGTCCAAGCGCTCCCGCAGCGAGGACGCCTGGCGCCTGCCGAGCTCCGACAGGGGCACCTGTAGATGCCCTTGGAACCGCCCTGCCTCGTTGTATGGAGTGCTCCCGTGGCGGATCAGAAACAAGCGCACAGGGTGTCCTCGCACGGTCGGTTATTGACAGCGCCGATGCAGACGCGGAAGAGTCCTGCCTTCCTTTAGCCCAGGAGCCGGCCGTGAGTCGACGCTCGATGAGTTCGAATGTGGTGGCGGGTATCGCCGCTGTGGTTGTTGTTGCAGCGCTCTCGGTGACCGCCGAGGCCAAGGGTAAGAAGAGCACGGCCGATCCGAGCAGCGATCCGGCGGTCAAAGCCCTGATGCAACTCAAGAGCTCGGTGAAGAGCGGTGATTTTGCAACCCGCGCCGCGGCCGTGGAGGGTCTGGGCCTGGTGAGCCGCAAGCAGAAAAAAGAGGTCCTTCCGCTGATCAAGGAGGCCCTCAAAGACGCCCAATGGCAGGTCCGCCGCGCCGCCATCAAGGGGCTCCTGTCGCTGGGTGACAAGAGCTGGCAGTCGGCCATCGCCGCGGCGATGGCGCTGCGTGGTCTGGATCCGTACCGAGAGGTCCTGCCGCTGCTGGAGCCGTTGGGAGTCAAGCGCGCCATGCCGCTTATCAAGCGAGTGCTGACGACGCCAAAGTTCGACGGTCCGGAGCGCTACCTGGCCGCGTTCAAGCGAACAGGGGGGGACTGGATGGTCCGCGCGTGGCTCATGGGGACCGGGCTGAAGGGCGGCCTCGGCGATATGTTCCGAAACGACCTCGCCACGCTGCCGCTGCCCGCTGCGGCCGAGGTCTACAAAAAGGTCTTGAAGAAACAAACACCTGCGATCCAAGCCGCCATCGTGAAACACGTCGCCAGGTCCAAGGCGCTCGAGGACATCAAGTTCGTGGCCAAGCTGGTAAAGTCCAAGGCTCCGGAGGTGGCCTTCGCTGCGGCGCTCGCCCTCGCCCATCGCAAGGACGCTTCGGGCAAAGCCCTGCTGGTAGCCGCCCTGTCCGAGGACAACACGGACGACAAGAAGAAGCTGTTGGCCCTGGAGGCCCTGCGAAACATCCCCAGCACGAGCCTCTACGCGGCGTTGAAGCCGTACACCCGGTCGGCCAAGACGCCGATCTCGATCCTGCAGGCGGTGCTCGAGATTCACGCGGCGTTGAAAAACCCCAAACTGGGTCTGTGGCTCAACAAGCAGCTCAACGGTACCAACGTGGAGCGACGGGCGGTCGCCGCGACGGTCCTGGGTCGGGTCCAGGGCAAGGCCGCGCTGCCGACGTTGCACAAGCTGATCCGAGCCGGCGGTCACTTCGCCACGCGCCTGGGCGCCGCCAAGAGCATCGCCGACCTGGCCCCCAAGGAGAGCCTCGAGGTGATCCGTCAGGTGCTCTTCACGGAGCAGGACCCGCGCATGAAGATCGCTCTGTTGAACGCGCTGGGCCGGATTCGAACGCCGGAGTGCGTCCCTATCATCCGCTCCGAGATCGCCCAGGACGACCCCAACGTCAAGGCCGCCGCGGTCCGCGCGATGGGTGCGATTCGCCACGAGTCGGCCGTGCCCGACCTGAAGATGGCCTTCGGCGACCGGTCGAAAAAGGTGCGTCGCGGCGCCTTGGTAGCCATCATGTCCCTCGGCCCGCAGCGCTACCTGAGCTACTTCAAGTCAGCACTCAACTGGGTCACCCCCGAGCTCCTGGACACGCTCACGGCGGCCCACGGTGCGCAGTTCCTGCCACACCTCAAGCTCGCCATGGCGTCGAGCAAGGCAGAGGTCCGCGATGGAGCCTTCGCGGCGCTGCGGCACCTGGACAAGAAGACGCGGGCGGCGGTCGCCAAGAGCCTCGCGGTCACCTCCAAGCGCCGTAACCAGAGGCTGACCGGGTTGGCCGTTGCGGTGGAGCTGTTGCCCAAGGCGGAGGCCATCGAGTTGGCCTCCACGCTGAGCAACGAGAAAGACAAGCTCATCGTCGTCGCCTGCTTGGACGCCCTCGGCAGGCTCGGCGCGAAAGGGGCTCGGGCACTGCTGGCGACGTCGATCGACGCCGAATCCGAGAGCGTCCGCGTGGCCGCAGCGGTGGCTCTGCTGAAGCTATAACCCGTCCGTTTTTTGGACGGCGGGGGCAAGGCGTCGGACCCTTGAACGATGATGCTTCACACCCTCGCACTCATCGGATCCGCTGTGTTGACGGCTGGCCCCCCGTCGGGCCTCACCGGCGACGCGACCCCCATGCATCGCTTCGAACACCTGCGGTTGGTGGTCCTGGACCCTGGACATGGGGGCCACAACACCGGGTGCCTGGGCGTCGACGGCTCGTACGAAAAAGTCGCCGTGCTCAGCATCGCCAAGAAGGTCGAGCGCATCCTCACCGAAGAGACCTCGGCAGCCGTCATGCTGACTCGGCGGGACGACTCGTTTCTTGGCTTGGGCGAGCGGAGCGCGCGGGCCAATCAGTGGGGAGCGGACGTGTTCTTGTCGCTGCACCTCAACGCCGACCCCTACGCCAGAGGCTCCGGCGTGGAGGCCTGGTTTCTGGCCACGTCCGACGACACCGCCGGGGCCGGCGCCGCGTCGCTGGTCGCTCGTGAAGAACAAGACTACGGCGAGAGCGACACGGTCGAGGCCTTCGACGAGCGACAGCTCGACGTGGTCCTGGGCCAGGTTGTCCAGAGCAAAGCCCGACAGGACAGCGAAGCGCTGGCGTACGCCGTAGCCAAGAGCCTGTGGAAGCGGACGCGCGCCATCTACCGAGGGGTCAAGCAGGCTCGGTTCGGGGTGCTGAAGGCCGCCAGGATGCCCTCGATAGTGGTCGAGGGCGGCTTTCTGAGCCACCAGAAAGAGGGCTGGAAGCTCGTCGAAGATGCCTACCAGGACAAGATCGCCCGGGCCATCGTGGACGGGCTCATCGACTTCGACAGATCCATCGGAGGGAGACCTCCCCGGCAGCTCTCGTCTCTTTGAGCCTGGGCCCTCCGTCACCCTGCGCGGACGTGGTCTACCATCTCCTTGCGCACGTCACCGTGCCCCGTGGCGACGCGAGCAACCTGTGGCACCCTGGCTACGTGGCGTTCGCCGCGGCGCGCTGGCCGGCGACACCGCCCCAGGAGCGCGGAATGCAGCCTCAGGAGCTGCTGGCGCTGTCGCTCATGTATGAGCGTGACCCCAACGCCCATCGCCTCCACGCCTTCCACACGGGATATGCCGACCTGGAGGCGCTGATGGCCGGCGCCAAGGCAGCACACGAGAGCCCCCTCATCGATCTCTTCCAGATCGCGCTGTGGGGGCAAGTCCGCGCCGGCTTCGAGGTGTTGTGGGACACCGCCTTCGCGCCACTGTACAGGGCGCACGAGGGAGCCATGAGGGACACCATCGGAGCGCTGACGGAGCTGATCCCAGAGCTGGTCGAGGTGACGATCATCCCGTCTATCCCGCTCACCAGCCATGGTCGTCTCATCGGCGACACGATCTACGTGGGCCTCCCGGAGTTTGGCATAGAGCTGACTCACATACAGATTCAAGCCGCGCACGAGGCGATGCTGCGCAAGGTGGCCCGCCCGGTCACGCCCCCCTCACCGAGCCCGGGGGCCGAGGGCTTCGCCGCCCACTTGGACATGGAGATCGCGGCCCTCGAGAGCCTCAGCAGGCGCCTCGTCGGCACCCACCTGGCGACCGCTCACCGCGCGTGGCTCGAGCGTGTGGGCGCGCACGCCTTCGTCTCCATGACGGCGCACGAAGCGCCCCGCTCTGCCGCCGATCTGCAGCTGTGG
>JAAZYN010000041.1 GCA_014239625.1 Myxococcales bacterium
CTCAGGGAGCTCACGATGCAGTTTTTGCCAATAAAGGCAAAAACTGTTGACCTGGGGTGATTGTGCGGCTACCGTTTGAATATGGAGTCCCACCGAGCCATGCCGGCCGCGGAGCTGTCGCGCCGTGTGTTGTTCACCCTTCTGCAGTCGACCACCCGTCTTGGGCTGGCGATGGGTGCGACGCGCAAGGAGATGACCGAGGCGCTCGACATGGCGGTCTTCCGCGAAGCCCGTTCGCGCGGGTTGAAGCTGGCCGCCACCGCTGAGCTGCTCGGCGTGTCGATGCGAAAGGCGAGTCGACTGTCCAAGCGGCTCAAGCAGAACTTCCTGGGCACAGACGCCGAGGTGGAGCTGGCGCGCCGCATCGAGTTCATGCTCTGGGCGGAGCCCCTTGGCGAGAAGCGGGTTCGACAGGCGCTTGGCGACGTGACGTCCGTCGAGGTGCGGTCGGCCCTCGACGAGTTGCTGTCACAAGGACGGATCGTCGCGCGCTCCGGTCGAACCATCACCTACGCGGTGACGCACAAAGACAGCCGACTGATTCGGGACACCTGGATGTCACGCCTCGACGGTCTGGCGGATCTGATCGACACGGTGACCGAGGCCGTGGCGGCGCGCTTCTTTGGCGGCGACCCGAGAGCGTTCGCGAGGACCGTCAGCTTTCGGATCCGAGGCGGCGACATGCAGGAGCTCCAGGCGATGTACGAAGAGCAGGTGTGGCCGGTCATCAGTCGATTGGACGGACGAGCCGCGGCTGAAGGCTCAGACGAGACCACCGAGACGATGGCGCTGTCCCTCGTCTGGGCGCCGGACGGCTACGAGCCGCCGGCGGTGACGTGACCCGAATGTGCGCCTATCCACCCACGACAACAGGAGATCCCATGAAGCGCAGGTTGCAAACCACCGATCGTCGCCGCCCCCCCGCCTGGTTCGCGCTCGCCGACGACCCGAAGGCGTTCGCCGAGACCGTCAGGTTTCGTGCCCGGTCCACCGACCTGCAGGAGCTCGCGGCGATCTATGAGGAACACCTCTGGCCCGCCATCAGGCGGTTGCGGCGCCGAACCGAGGATGTAGAAGAGCCCGAGACCCGCGAGATGATGGTGCTGTCCATCGTCTGGGCACCCGCCGGCGCGGACCGCCGATGGTGAGCAGGCCCAAGCGCGTCTCGTTTCAATCACGCGACGAGGAGACGTCATCAAGGGCAGGTTGCAGACCACCGCTCGTCGTCGCTCCCGAGCCTGGTTGGCCCATGTGCGCATCCCCCGAGGGTTCGCCCGGACCGCCAGGATCCGCGTCCGCCCCGCGGACCTGCAGGAGCTCGGGACGAGCTACGAGACGAACCGCCTGGCCGGCTATCGGTCGGCTGGAGGATCGAGCGGCGGCGGCAGAGGAGGGGGCCTGCGAGACGGCGGCCCCCACGGCCCCATCACAACCCGCGCGGTTTTTTGCCCGATGGCGGCGCGTCGAGCTGCAGCCGACGGGCCCCGAATCATGCGTCCCAGTGTTCGCAAGCGTGACACGGGCCGGGGTTGGTGACGCCGGACTCGACAACCGTCCCGCCGCGGGGAGGTCGCGCCCTCGGGCGCTGCCGATCCCACAGCTACAGCTGAAGGGCCTCACGGTTGGGGGCCAGCCGAACATTCATGTCGCGCGAGCGGGCTCCGGGTTGGACGAGCCGCCGCCGCGGTCAGGACACCGACACATCACCATCAGTCGTTCACACGCAGCTTTTTCATACAGGAGATATTCATGATGCGCGTGCCTCTCATCGTCTCACCGTCACACTCATGGCTCGGTCGCGCGAGCGCACGACTGGCGATTGTCCTCACCACAGTATACGCCGTCGGCTCGTCCGCCTGCCTCGCTCCAGCGCAGCCCGCAGGCGTCGCCGACGCCCCCGTGGCCCAATCCGACGCCGGGCCCATCGACGATGGGTGTGACGGACAATGGATCGAGGTCGACGGCGAACGGCTCTGCGTCGTGATCAGCGCGGCCACCGAGACGGGCTTCCAGTGCCCGCCGGAGATGTTCGAGTACGGAGGCTTCGGGTGGTCCGGCTGTGGCCCTGAGGGAATGAGCGATGAAGAGGTGGAGACGGAGGTCATCGCGCAAGACGCCTTGGGCTGTGGTCAACTCGAGCTCGATATTCTCCTGATGATGGACACCTCGACCTCCATGTGTGGGGAGCAGGTCGGGATCGCCGAGGCGGTAAAGAACTTCGCCGCCATGATCGCTGACTATGACGCCGATCTGCGTATCGCCGCGACCACCGCCGACGCCTCCTGTGACTACGACCCGGAGCACGGAATCATCGCTAGCAAGGGCAGGTTCGTGCAGTCCGCTGCGGCGAGCTTTCCGGCGCCTTGTTATTTCAAGACCCGCAGCGCCTGCTCGACGGACAGTGACTGTGGAGATTCGGGTTTCCGTTGCACCCCGGAGAATCTCGAGGTCTGCATCGAAACCCCGAACGGGTCGATCAACACGACGTGTCGACCCCTCTGCACGTCCGATGCAGACTGTCATGAGAAGGTCGGCCCCGCGGCAGTGTGCCGGTCGCCAGGTGGAATCGAAGACTCCGGCTGCATCATCGAGCCAGACACCGGGCACTGCCCGGCCTCTTTTGGGCCGGTCCTGACCCACGACGACGCCGATCTACTGTCGTGTGTCAGCACGCCGGGGGTGTACTCACAGAAATGTTTCGCCTACGAACAAGGCTTGAAGTCCGCCTGGCTGGCGCTCGATCCCGAGGGCGATCTGGCAGCTCAGTCACAGCTGCTGCTGCGACCAGACGCGAGGCTTGCCATCGTCTTCATCACCGATGAGGACGACTGCAGCACCGCCACCGATGAGAAGCTCGCCGAGGATCATTTCAACACCTGCTCATTCCTCGGGGACACCACAACCGGTGGCCCGCTCGTGCCGGTCGCGGAGATCGCCGACAAGTTCCGTGGATTGAAGTCCGACCCGTCGTTGGTGAGCGTGCTCGCCATCGCCGGAGATTCCCTGTCTTCGAGCGAGGCTGACAAGCAGGCCGATCGACAAGCGTATCAGCTGTCGAAGACAGACGTTCGAACCTGTCACCAGAAGTCATACATCTGCGAGGGTCAGATCGGCGCCGCCGACTGGGGCAGTCGCTATCACACACTCGCCGAGCTGTTCGGCAGCAACGGGATCTTCAAGAACATCTGCTCCGCCGAACAGTTTGGCGGCGCCTTCGGCGAGCTGCTGGTCACGGTCAAAGATGGCTACCTCAAATCCTGTGAGGCCAAGAACCAACGATAGGTGACCGTCGAGCGCGGACGTCCTGCTCACCTCGCTGGGGGGCCGCCGCCGCCGTCCGGGCCCTATGGGCGCGGCCGATCCGCGCAGCGTTCACGCCGGTCCCCGCCGCCTGAGGGGCTTGTTGACCACTTCGTGGCGTCCGCTGCGCGCCGCCCTCGTGCTGACTTGACAGCTTTGGGCCAGGCGGCGCCCGACGCGGAGCAGGGCCGCCACAGCGGCTCAGGCCGCCGCGGTCACAGGCGCTTGGGTCGCATCCGAACCGCCCGCGCGATAGATCGCGGCGACCAGCGTCTCCAGATCGATGTCCGCGGCGATACGAAACGTCTCCACGCCCCAGTCAAACCGAAGGGCGAGCACTCGGACGGTGGCCGTGAGGGTGCGATGAACGACGACCCTCAGCTCGCGTAGCCCGCTGAGGAGTGCGGCGCTCTGGCGAGCCGTATCTACGAAGTGCGCGCCTACCAGGTGGCGATGTCCGTCGGAGATCAGCGTGTTGGCTGTTGGGGGCGTAGAGGTCGTCACGGTCATGGTCATGGTCATGGTGGGCTCCCGGGTGTTTGAAGACGCGCTGCCTAAGAGCAAGCCCCGTGCCACCGGGGCCGCCCCATCAATTACAGTCACTTGGGTCACCTCAGGTTCCGCGACGTGTTTCGCTGGCCCGCCAAGTGGGGTCGGAGGTCCCCAACATGAACGTCAGGTGGAGACTCTTCTTTCCTTCTTTAAAAACATACACCTACGGCCCATGGTCGGCCTAGGGTGGGGACATCCGCTCCCGGTGGTCCAGGTCCTGAAGCACGTAGACCGGCGCCCGTCATCGCTGCAGATAGCCGCACGCCACCGAAGGGACACGAGCCATGCTCGAGCAGCCCCGCGGGCGCGCTTACCCCGCGCACTCAGAGCGCGGGAGGAGTCCAGCTGCCGTCGCCGTCGGCGTCCACCCGGATGTCGTTGGTCATGGCATACGGGGGGCCGTTTTTGTTGACTGGCTGCAGCGATCCCGAGCCCAAGACTTCGACCGCGTACCAGGCGTCGTCGGTCGGAGTCGCGCTGAGGGGGCCGTCGAAGCGGACGACCGGGTCTCCTGGCGCGGACACGTCGACGCTGTCGATGACCAGCCCGTTCTCCAAGAGCCGCACCGTGTCGACTCCGATCCACGTAGGCGCTTGGACCTTGACCTGAAACTCGATGTCACCGTTGCTGTCGACGGCCGCCAGCTCGCCCAGGCCCTGGCCGTCGCTCGCGGCGAAGCTGACGAAGGGGCCACAGCTGACGAACGCGCGTCGCGCCTTGAGGGCGGTCACGATGGTGGCCGGGTCGCTGCGCCCATCACTCGGGTCCACCTGAATCCACGTACGCGGCACGCCTCCAGGCTCCTCCTCTGCGTGGGTGTCGGAGCCGGCGATCAACGCCTTGTGTACCCCGTGGCTGGTCATGTTGATCCAGTCCTGACGGCTCAGGCCGTTCTCGCCGTCGGTGTTGCAGCCGCTGTTGAAGACCTCGATGGTGTCGAAGTCGAGCGACCACACCTCGGGGTTGGACACCTGCATCGTCGCCGAGTCCAGACCTGCGTAGTCGAAGTAGGCGAACGGCTGAAATGAGGTGCGCGGATGGGCGATGGTGATGATCTGCTCGGCAGGGTTGGACCCGCGTTGAACCTCGAACATCTCTGGAGGCGTCAGGTCCAGCGGATAGATCGCTCCGCGATTTGTAGCGGTCGGTTCGAACGCCGCAGGGAAGGCGATGAAGTGGCCGTAGGTGAGGGTAGTGATCTCGTTGGCTGCCAGCTGGATGACGACGTCGTCGACCCCCATCCTGGCCGGGGCGTCGCCTAGCTTGCCGACGGCCAGATGCTCGGTGATGAGGGGCAGATCCAGATCGTCGGTGGCCGCCTGAATCGCGCGGACTTCGTACGGGACGTCGCTGTCCGGGCTGTACATCGCGTGGATGTGAAGGTCAGCAGCAAGCCAGCCGCTGGTATCCACCGCGCGGGTCAGCTCGAAGCCCAGGGAATGCGCTCCACCCGCGGTGACGGTGACGAGCTGCTCCTGAAGCTCCCAGCTCAACCCCCGGCTGGCCACCGCCCGGTATTCGCCAGGAGGCAAGTACACTGTCGCGGGGCCACGATTGGCGTAGGCGACGTCGGTCACGCCACCGCCCCACGTCGGGTAGAGGGTCGCGGCGTCCGGCGGAACAGGAGCCTCGGTCGCTCCCTCGCGAACAAAGCTCACCCGGGCGGCCAGCGGGTTGCCGTCGATGTCATCGACGCTGACGGTCACCGCCCCGTTGAGTGGCAACGAGAGCGTCACCGTGGCCGGCGAGCCGGCGATGACGTCGTGGACGATCCGACCCGACGCCATGAACCCACGTGAGTAGACCTCCAACTCCACAGGCCCCTCTTCGAGCTCCATCGCGAAACTCCCGTCGTCGCTCACCGGCGCCAGCGACAGGAGGTCTTCGCCGTCCCAGGCCACCACATAGGTCTGCGCCGGGTCTGCACCCTCGGGGAGGTCCACCGCCCCTGCGACGACCTCGGCCGGCAGGTTCGGCGCGAAGTGCCCTCGCCACCAGGCGTCGAGTCCATTGGAGCCGTTCGGGCTGGCGGCGATGAGGGCCCGCTGTTGATGGGTTCCGCCCGCGGGGATGGCGAAGGTCCCGCGCTGCAAGATAGCCATGCCTACGGTCGTGAAGGCCATGATGAGCTCCTCGCCATCGGCGGCATACGCGTACGACGTGCTCGGGCTCACCGCTCCCAGGTACTTCAGCACCGCGCCGCTGGCGGACTCGGTGTCCCATCCCGTCCCAGTCGTACCGTAGAGTTTTGCGCCGTCGCCGTGGCTCCCCATCATGAGCGCGTCGATGGTGACCGCCTCGTCTCCTGGATTGGTGAGCGTGATGGTCTGTCTCAGAGCGCGATCGTTCGGGCCCAGGCTGTAATCGATGGTGACCTGCAGGTTGGGCGGCGGTGAACCGAGCAACCCCTCGAGAAAGCCCGTGCCCAGATCGAAGGGTCCGGTCTGACCACTGACCCGAACCTGCGCCACGCCGTCGCAGCCGTCGGAGATGACCTCAACGGCGTCGGGATAGAAGATGTCGAGGTTCCAGACCCCGAACAGCTCGCCGTAGAGGTCTGCCCCGTCGACGCCTGCCACGGCGTCGACCACGTGTCCCCCTTGTTCCCGCCAGCCCCCGGCTTGCCGGGCTCCTTCGACGATGAAGGCCACGTGGCCGTTGGCGATCTTGAGGTCGCCCACCTGACCTTCGGCCTTGAGGCCCCCCAGCAGCTGCTCGGCGGCGTCGACCACACCGGCGACCACCTCACCGTCAGGCAGCCAATTCAACAAGTCTCTGGTCGCGCAGGTCGGGGTGACGTCGATGGCGCTGTCGGTGCCCGCGTCGGTCGACCCATCTGCGCCTCCGCCGGTTGAGGTGTCCGTGCCCACGTCGACGGTCGCGTCGAGCCCAGGGGCAGCGGGGTCGGCCTCGGGGCACGCCGGATACAGCAGCGCCAAGGCACTCAAAAGCAAGATGGGACGAAGCATTCGCGCATCTTACCTTCACCGAACCGGGGATTGGCATTAGATTTCCGCAGACATGCTCCCCTTCACCCTGGTCGTCATCTTCGTCGCCGTCATCGTGGGCCCCGCCCTGTGGGTCAAACGCACGATCAAGCGTCACGCTCGTGCCCTGCACTACAACCCTCGCAGCGGCAAAGATATGGCGCGTCTGTTGCTCGATCAGCACGGGCTGGAGGACGTCGCCGTCGAGCAGACCACGCTCGGTGACCACTACGACCCCGAGTCGCGCACCATACGCCTGCTCGAAGAGCACTATGACGAGAGCACCCTCAGCGCCATCGTCATCGCCGCTCACGAGGTGGGCCACGCGATCCAGCATCGCGACGACTACAAGCCGCTGACGGCTCGCACACGAGCGGTGAAGACCGCGGCCGTGTTCGCCAGGATCGGCGCCGTCGTGTCACTGGTGGCGCCCCTGGTGTTCGCGTTCTCCAGGTCCCCAGGCTTGTCGCTGCTGACCCTGGGTGGGGGCATCTTGGCGATGGGGGGTGCGGTGGTCGTCCACTTCATCACCCTCCCTGTAGAGGTGGACGCCTCATTCAATCGAGCCCTCCCGTTGCTGAAGCGTGGCGGATACGTCCTGCCAAGAGACATGGACGGAGCCAACCAGCTCCTTCGCGTGGCCGCCTACACCTATGTAGCCGGGTCCATGGCCAGCCTGTTGAACCTCGCCGCATGGTTTCGATATCTGCGCTGAGGCGGTGAGACCCGATCACGGCACCTGAGGGCGAGCGCTGTCTCATCGCTTTGGCGCTGGAGTGAGGAAGCGAGCCCCACCGCGCGCCAGTGCAGGGCTCGCTTTCCTCAGGGCCGCGATTATACTGGGCAGATGCCGTGCCTTCGCACCACGCTCGTCATAGCGACCCTGTGTATCGCCGCCGGTGTGGGGTGTCGTGGCATGACCTATGTATCCGCCGGCGGCGGGTACATCGCCTCACCGTCGACGAACCCCAAACGCGCGGGCCTTCAGGCGAACTTCAACGTGGGGGCGGTGGGGGATGGGTCGTTCGGGGCGGGTCCCGCGGTCCGCATGAAGTTCACCCCCAACGTTCAGGAAGGCGCGATCGCCTTCGAGGCCATCGCGGTCGGCTACGAGTGGGTCGTCAGCCCGCTGGTCCGAGCGGGGCTGCACGTCCTTCAGTTCGCGACCATCGATGACAGCTTCGCGTTTGGGATGTTCAGCCCCTATCTGGAGGCAGGGTTCATGATGATTCTCCCCCACGGGGAGTCGATGGCCGGGCCCTTCGTCATCAGCCTGGTCGGCACCGCGGAGGTGGCGCTGCGCTTCACCGGGCAGTCGGTCGAGTTCTACGGCGGCGCGATCTTGGCCCTGGGCTATGGGGTAGCGTCGTGGAAGCAGTGGTAGTGACCCGGCGCGCCCGTCAGCGGACGCCCTGGTGACGCGCCGGTCGTGCGGAGCGCCACAGCCCCATGACGAGCAATGCCAACAGTAACACTGGGGGGGATGTCTCCAGCGGCGCGCCGGAAGCGCAGCCGCAGGCGCCCACACGTTCACTGGTCTTGGCGGCCACCGAGGGCGTCACCGTCACCGGCTGCGAAGGCGCCGAAGCCTGGCCGCTTCCGTCGACAACGCTGACGGTCACCTGGTAGTCGACGCCGGCCGAGATGGGCGGGATCCTGTGCATACAGTCGTCGATGAACGTGACGTCGGTGTAGGCGAGGTAGATGCCGCCGCCGAACTCCGAGACGGGCTGCGTGATGGCTGGGACGTAGGCTTCGACGGGATCCCGACCTGCCGCCGTGAAGCGCAGCCACAGCAACGATTGGGCCGGCAGCGGATCCGCGAGCTTGACGTTGAGCCCGACGTGGTCGTCGCACAGGAGGTCGTCGAGAGCGGGGTCGATCGACCCGATGGTGGGAGCAGCCGGCGCTTGTGTGTCGGGAGCGTCCCCGCTCGTGAACGTGATGACGGCGTACTCGAGTTGATGGTTCGTGTTGCGAAAGCGGTACTGCGTCTGGGGTGCGAGCTGGGCCCGCGGAGCGAATGTCCGGGTGGGCATGCCGCCATTGGGTAACTCATCGAGCGCCACCTCGTTACCATCGGGATCGAGCAGCTGGAACTGTTGGTCGGTCTCCGCGACGAGTGAGATCCGAATGTTCGTCGGCACACCGGTGGCGGCGTCAGCGGGAATCGACCAGGATCCGACGTCGTCACATCGCGCGCAGGCGAGCGTGCAGGCGTCGGTGGCCCTGGCCGTGCCCTCCGGCAGCCAAAGCCCGATAAATGTGGCAAAAATGGTCGTCGCGCGAACGCCAGACATGGATCGACTCCGAGGGGCTGAGGTGGCTGAATGCATGAGCGATGCCGTGTAACCTGATCACCCCGAGCGGCCTTTGATGCAAGCGCGGCTCGCTCGACGGCTGTGAATGGACGCGGTATGAAGATCGCTCATACGCGTGATCGAGTTTAGAGGGATCATCATGAACACAATCTCGAACCGAGTCCTGTTGGCCTTACTTTCGTTGGTTTTCGTCGCGGGGACGACGGGATGTGGAGACAAAGAAGGCGACACTCCCACCGGCACGGTCGTGTCGGCGTCCAAGCAGAAGCGGAAGAAGAAGACCGAGGGAGACGGCGACAAACCGCAAAGCGAAGGCGACGAAGGAGACATGCCCAAGGCGTGTTCGGCGGTCTTGAAGGCCGTCTGCAGCGGGGTGGAGGATTGTAGCGGTTTCGAGGAGAACTTCGTCAAAGGAATGAAGGCCAGCGGCGCCGAGGCGCGCGCGAGCTGCCAGCAAATCCTCGACGACGAGTCGACCCTGGCGAAACTCAAAGAAGGAGCCAAGGCCCTGGCCGCCGTCAAGGAGGCCAAGCCCGCA
This sequence comes from Myxococcales bacterium, assembly GCA_014239625.1. Taxonomy (GTDB): domain Bacteria; phylum Myxococcota_A; class UBA9042; order PHBI01; family JAAZYN01; genus JAAZYN01. The sequence continues at coordinate 9,699 of JAAZYN010000041.1, forward strand.
GAGGCCAAGCCCGCAGAGGCCAAGCCCGCAGAGGCCAAGCCCGCGGAGGCTGTGGCTCAAGGCCCGTGCGCCAAGGTGGTCGCCAAGGTCTGCGCCTCCGTCGCCGACTGCGCGAGCTGGAAGACGATCTTTCTGCAGGGCATGAAGTCTGCGGGGGCCCAGGCCGGCGCCGGGTGCAACGCGATGTTGTCGAACGACCAGGCTCTTCAAGCCCTGATAGCCTCGGCCAAGACGACCGCGGCCGCGGGTGCAGCGGCTCAACCGGCAGCTGCGGCAGCGGCTCAACCGGCAGCTGCGGCAGCGGCTCAACCGGCAGCTGCGGCAGCGGCGCAACCGGCAGCTGCGGCCAAGCCAGCCGAAGCAGCGGCTGCGACCGCCAAGCCCGCCGAGGCCCAGCCACCGGCTGCCGCGACCGCCAACGCGGTGACTCCGAAGGCCGCTCCCGCCCCGCCGGCGCTAGCCGCGCTGGCCGCGCTGGCGGCTTCGCCGATCGCTGTCCCCAAAGTGGAGATGAAGGCGCTCGCGGCGGTGAAAGTGCCCGCGAAGCTGAGCGGCGGAAAGTTCGAATGCAGCTGGGGCCGCTGTCGCGCCGAGGGCGGCATATCTCCGGCCAACGTCAAAGTCGCCATGGAGAAACTCAAGTGGGACAAGGACTACATCGAGTTCAAAGGGAAGGCCGTCACCAACAGCGACCTGAACTCGGTTCTGGCGCTCAAAGATCAGATCAAGCACCTGCGCCTCAACGACACCGAAGCGATCACGGACATCTCCGTGATCGGTCATCTCGCCAACCTCGAGTCGCTTCAAATCCGGAGGGTCAAGGCGTTGACCGACTACTCTCCGCTGCTGCATCTCAAGAAGCTCAAGAAGCTGGAGCTCAACGATCTGGCGTCGGGAGACCTCGACTTCATGGTCAACATGAAGACGCTCACCGAGTGCTCCATCAGCTCGATCTGGGAGTCCGGTAAGGAGCTGAAGAACATCAACGGGCTCGCGGGGGCGATAGCGCTCACCAAGCTCCACCTGCGCGCCAAAGAGATCACCAGCATCGCGCCGTTCGCCAACCTGACTCAACTCAAAGACGTGTATCTCTGGGTCAAGACCACCGATCTCACGCCCCTGGTGGCCTCCAAGGCGACGTTGAAGAAGCTCGACCTCTACGCCGTCCCATTCGAAGACGCGACCCCGCTTGCGCACCTGAGCGAGCTCAATGACCTCGAGATCTACATGGCCAAGGTGTCTAACGCACTGCCGCTGGGTCACCTCAAGAAGCTCACGACGCTGGACGCCGGTATGGCCGGGCTCAAGGACGTAAAGTTTCTGATGTACATGCCGCAGCTCAAGGAGCTGGACATGTGGAATCACAAGCTGGCGAGCTGGGACGGCCTTCAATATGCCGTGGGAATGGAGACGCTCGAGCTCAACGACACCAACCTCGCCGACCTGAGCTATCTGCTCCCGATGACGAAGCTGAAAGCGCTGGAGCTCCGGGATCTGGCCCACTTAAAGGACACGGACCTGGCCGCGTTGGGTCAGATGAAGTCCCTCGAGAAGGTCGATCTGGGCGAGTGCAAGGCCATCAGCTCTATCGCCTCCCTGGCGGGCCTGACCGGCCTCACCAAAATCTCGGTGAACCAGACGGCGGTCAAAGATCTGACCCCGTTGAAAGGCAAAAATGTGTTGGAGACCGTCGATCTCAGGGAGCTCGCCGGGGTCGATCTCAAGCCACTGGCTGGAAACCCCGTGCTGCGCAGCGTCGACCTGACCCACGCGTCGGACATCAAGAGCCCCGAGACGCTCAAGACCCTGCCGAAGCTGAGCTCTCTGAGCTACACCGAAGGGACCATGCCCGAGGCTTTGATGGCCGAGTTGAAGGCCAAGAAGGTGTGGCTGTCCAAGCGCAAGCCCAAAAAGAAGTAACCATCAACCCGCACCCCGTCGTTCGGGTCGTGGGCGCCTCACGCCAACGAACACCTGGGAATGGCGCGCAGGCCCGACGGTCGTCGGATAAGGTGCCACCTGCCGCCGGTTGCCAACGGAGCCATCGAAACCAGACCCCGGCCCGACGAGTGGGTGCGATCGGTTCACCCCGACTGCTTTTAACGCCCTGACCCTCAGCGACAGTCGAGGCGCCAGCCGCGCCGTGTCCGCCGCAGGGTCAGCGACGTCTGGAAGGTCATCGAGCTGTCCACCCTTCGAATGGTCAGGACGCCGTTTGGTGACGTGTAATTGTCGTACCTGGCTGCCCCCACCAACGAGACCTCAGCCGTAGCTACGTCCGCGCCATGACCTTCCTTCACCGTGACCCTCGTCTTGTCCCGGTCGATCACGTTGATAGGCACGCCTAGCAGCGGTATCCGAAACGGTTCGAAGTTGGCGAGCTCACTGTCGCGACACTCGTCGACCATGAATTCGGAGAGGGATCCCATGTCGCCCGCCGCACCCGCTTCGAAGTACCGCATCACGATGCGGTCGGGTGGCACGATGGGCGCGGGCTCGAGCTGAGAGAGCGCTTCAGCGACGGACCGGTCACATGCCGCTGAGCAAACGGTCAGGATCAACGCGACACGAAGCGTGTTCATCGCGTCTCCGCGGGCGCGCCTGTGATTGACGTCTCCCCGAGCCGGGCTCGCACTCTCGAGGCCATCTCCTCGGCCCGCGCCTCCTTGACCGCTTCGGTCGGCTCGAGGACTGCCAGGATGACGAGCCCGACGATTCCGAGCAGAAACCCGAGGACCAGCCCCACTCCCAGGCGGCCCTTATGATCCCCCATGACACCACCGATGACCATCGAGATCATCGCAACCAGAACCCAAGACATGTCGTCCTCCTTGTCGGTCGTTGTCGCGGAGCGATCCGCCTCGGACGTCTAAGCAAGGAGAGTGCCAAGCCGGCACCAAGGCTCGACCATGCTCGTGGTTACAGCTCTGAACGACGATCAGCGCCGCAGCTTGGCGCCTCCGACGGCCTACAGCCGGGGGCTGCAGGGGTCAGCGCACCCCAGATGACCCCGCTCCTGGGGCATTTCGTTTCCCCCTAGCCCGCATTTCTCACCAGACTTCGGCTGCAACCTTCGGATGGGCAGGCGCTAC
>JAAZYN010000420.1 GCA_014239625.1 Myxococcales bacterium
GAGGGTGGGGCCGGAGAAGGTCTCGCTCGTGGGGGAGCTCTGGGCGCAGGGGGAAGGGTGAGGGGGAAGAGGGTCGGGGCCCTGGCTCGGAGGCCGTCCGTAGGGGCGAGAGGAAGCGGCGAGAGGCCCGCTTGCTGGGAGTGAGGCGTCTGAGGGGGGCAGAGGGTGAATGTAAAGGTAGCTTGGATCGCTTATCCTCAAGGAGACGGCGTTGGGGGCGATGAGCGTGCCCGCGTGCCCCTGCTGGGGGGTGAGAAGGGTGATGCTCGTTGCAGGGAGTATCGGGATCGCCAGGGTCGATTCTCCTCGTGAAGCTGACATGACCGAACCTCGAAATGGGAGACCATCCGCCGCGCTTGCGTGCTCTCCAGCCAACGTAGTGCAAGATCCCGGGCCCTGCAGGGTCTTCCTGGCGGTCGTTGCCCGTGTACCCACTGACGGCACGATCGAGGACAGCGAGCACCTGCTCGAGCTGCTGGCCTCCGCTAGGCACCTGCTGCTGTTCCCTCCGTTCACCGGATGGGAGCCGCGCGATGACTTCGCCGGTTACCGATCGGCTTTGGATGCCGCTGCCGCGCTCACGCTGCTCCCGGAGGGGCCTGGTGGGGCCTCGATGTCCGACGAACCCGAGCGGTGGCTGGACTTGGCCCTCGGGAGTCCGGCCTGCAGGAGTGACACCATCGGCTTGGAGACCACGGTGATGGTGACCGAGGCCCTCCAGGTGCTCGCTCCCGGACCCTTGGGATCGCAGGAGCTGCACGTGATCTGCGATCTTGCTCGCGAGCGCTTTGCGCCAGCATGGCGCCGCCACCTGGAAGAAGCAGCTCCGGCCGCGAACCTCTCCAGGGTCGCGGACGTCGTCTGTGAGGTCCCGCCGGGCAAGCCCAGTACGGCAGGCGGGGAACGGCACTCTGATGGAACTCTCGCCGCACGCCTCGTCGAGCTTGAGTACCAGGTGCGGGAGCTGTGCCACGAGCGCGAGGTCCTGCGGACGAACCGCGACAATGCTCGCGAGGAGTACCTGCGTGAGCTGCAGGAGCACCGCGAGCTGAACGAGCGGAACCGGGTCCAGCTCGAGGCCAGCCACCGTGAGCTCGAGGTCCGCGCAACCATCAATGCAGAGCTCCGTGAGGAGGTGGAGTCCTTCGAGGGCCTCCTGCACCGTAAATGGGCCGTCCGGGTGGCCAAGTGGCTGGGCCGCCTGGAGTCCCTGCGCCGCAGGCTCTTCGGCGGAGGTTCCTGATCTGGCGGAGCAGCTGTGGCAGTCTCCTCCCTGGGTAAGCCGATAGAAGTTACCCAGCGAAGGTCCGGTTGCACTGCGGAGTGCTACTAGCCTGCACACCATGAGTTCCGACACAGAAGACTTCGGCAGCCGGTTCGCCGAGACCTGGACAATGCTCCAGGCCTACCTGGGCGATCTGGATGCACAGGAGCTGAAGAGCCTGGAGGGAAAGGGCCTCGAGCAGTCGCTCCACCTGATCCGCAACCAGCCCGCCGTGGGCCAGGTCCCCGACCTGCAGGCCCACGCGAGGCAGGGCCCCGAGGCACTGGCGATCGCCATCCTCCGTGAGCGACTGGAGGCCCTCGAGGTGACGAGCGAGGGGCAGGAGACCTGGGGAGCGCGCTTCCTCGCCCGCTGGCGGGAGCTCGGGGGCCCCATCTCCTTCCTGCGCTACGACCAGATCCAACGCCTCAAGGCAGCCGACCGAGAGGAGGCCGCGCGCATCTTCAAGCCCAGCCTCACTCTCGGTGGCTACTCGATGGCGCAGCGGGTCAAGACAGGAGAGCCAGAGGAGGTCGCAGAGCTGGTCCTGCAGAACCTGCACCTACGACAGCTGGCGAGCATCTTCGCCTGGTCGCCCCTTTACTGAGGCGCACCGGACACCCGGCCTCCCCGGGTTACAAGGGGAGCGGCCCCCGCCGCGCAATGCGCGAGGAGGCCGCCGACTGCATCTGTACCTTTCTTTGGAGTTCAGTCGTTCTCGAGGGAGAGCTCGTCGGCGGGCGCTCCGGTGGTGGTGAAGGGGTCCCACTTCACGTCGACAAAGGTCCCCAGCTGGAGCGCGTCGAAGAAGGCCTGCTGCGTCATCGGGGAGTCGTCGACGTCGCGGTAGTCCGTAAACCCGTCGCCGCGCACAGTCGTGCCCAGGATGTCCACGCGGAAGGTGGCGACATCGTCCAGCGAGGTCACCGGGCCCCGCAGGCGGGCGTCCGACTGCGGGTCGTCGCGCTCCAGGCGCACGGCCACGGGCGTCGAGCCGTCCATGTAGCCGCGGACCTGCAGCAGGTCGCCCAGCGCGAGGTCACTGAGCCCCAGCGGCTCGACCTCTGCGTCACTGTCGTCCTCCATCTCGGTCTCCGGCCGGACCTCCCAGGTCACGCCGAGCACCGTGACGGTCGAGCCGACCGTGTCGACGCCCTCGACCTCCCACTCGGTGCGCACCGCGTTGGTGGTCTGGATCTCGCAGGTTGCTGCCTCGAGGGCGCCGTCCCCGGCCACCGTGCCCTTGACCTGGACCTTCACGTTGTTCGCGAGGCTGGCGCTGGTGCCGTTGATGAAGGTCGTGGAACCGGTGGTCCGCACCGGGAAGCCGAGCACGCGGAAGTTCGCCGGGCTCACGAAGTCCGTGATGTAGCCCTCCAGCTGGAGGGGAGCGCCGGCGTCCCCGCTCAGCCGCGTGACAGGCTCGATCTTGCTGGCGATGAGGTTGGAGGGGGCGTTGAAGTCCGTGGGGAGCCCCTTCACCTCGATGAGGTCTCCGTTCGCCGGGTCGCCGCCGGGCACGTCGCTCGTGTCGGCGGTGGAGTAGTCCACGTCGAGGCCACCGATGCGGAGGGTGTCGGCGCCCGGATTCGCGTTCGTGACGATCCCGACCACCTTGTACTCGTCGAGGGTCGCCTTGCTCTCGATGAAGGTCGCCACGACGGTGCCCGCAGCGTCGCGGGGCCCGCTCACCTCGAGCAGGTCTCCCTGCACGAGCGCCGAGAGCGAGGTCCCGTCGAAGATGGTCTCGGCGTTCACCCGCACGGTCTGGCCGAGCACGACGAGCACCCCCGTCCCCAGCTCCGCGTCCGTGACCGAGACGCTCGTCGCGGGTCCCTTGACCTCGGCGCGATAGGTGATCGAGCTCGCCACCCCCGCGGTGATGTCACCCCGGAGCTCGATCATCATGCCGACCCGCAGCGCGCTCTCAGGCGCGGCGACCCCGTCCTTGGTGATCGTGGCGGAGCTCGAGTTGAAGTGCACGCCGTTGACGATCACGCTCCCGAAGCCGTCGATCGGCCCCGCGGACGTCCCGGGCGGGACACCGCCGCTACCGCTGATGCCGCCGCCTGAGCCACAGCTGGTGACGAGGAGGAGGAGCAGGGCGAAGAGGCCCGGGAGGAGGTTGCACTGCTGTCGGGTGAGTCTCATGACGCTCGTTCGCTGGTGTCGGCGGTGCCCTGCTGGGCTGCGCTGGTCTGTGGGCTGTCGCCCAGGATCTGGTGAATGCCCAGGCCGAGGCTGACCGTGCGCTCGCCATCCGCGGTCCGCTCCTCACGGCTCCGCTCGGCCAGCCAGCGGTCGAGCTCCTCCAGCAGCGCCTGGGCGCGCACACCGGAGTAGTGCAGGAAGTCGCGGACGTGCTCCTCCGGCACGCTGTCGTACTTCACCTTGCTCTGATACCTGAGCTGCTCGGGTGGTGAGCACAGGTTGTGGTCGATGGTCTCGATCAGCTCCGAGGTGTCGGTGCCGAGGATGCGCAGGAGCTCGACCGGGTCCTCGCTGGGGATGTAGCCCCGGGCGGTCATGCGCAGGTGACCGTCCTCCTCGACCAGCGCGCCGGAGGCGACGAGCTCGTCCGCGATCGAGCGCGGCTTCATGTCACCGCTGTGGCGCTGGCAGAGTTCGGCGAAGCTGCCGGGGCCCTGGAGGGGGAGGGGGCGAGGCTCGCCGGCTTCGTCCTGGAAGTCGGGGTCCCGCAGCCAGGCACCGAGCACGGCGGCGGCCCGGTTGCGGCGGTCCTCGGCGGGCGGGAGCACCGACTCCCGCTGGGTGCGCAGCCGGGCGACCTCCTTGCGGTTCAGACCCGTCAGGACCGAGACGCGGGACTGGGTCTGGCGCTTGCCCTCCAGCGTGAACTCCTCGAAGGCGACGTCGACGTAGACCCGCCGCACGAGCTCGGTGATGGCATCGCTGGCCACCCCGTTGCGCAGGAGGATGCGCACCAGGGGGCGGAGGATGCGGGCCGTGGCGGCGAGGAGAGGCTGGTCGGTCATGGTGTGCTGGGAGAGCGGGCTCGTCGGCCCAGGGAGATCTTCGCCTACTTCTGGCAATTCGGGGGAATTAAATCCCCCAAATTGCCAGCGGCCAGAAATCGGCCTTTCAGGGCCCATCAGGTGGGGTTCCGGGGTCCCCGCGGGCGAGCGCTCTCGACTCGAGCATCTCTGTCGCCACGTGTCCCGTCCGGCACTCTCGAGCAAGCGGCTCTCCATCTCGCCCACGGGCAA
>JAAZYN010000421.1 GCA_014239625.1 Myxococcales bacterium
TTGGTGCATTCTTTCGCCCGTACTGGGAGACCGTCGCGAAGGTCGAGTACCGTGTCGGGCTCGCCGCGCAGGAGGTGCTCGCAGACCAGCAGCTCAACGTGACGGAGCCCCTCAAGGACGGCGTCGTTGTCCTGGAGCGGCTCGCGAGCGCCAACCAGGTCGGCGCCGAGATGGGTGTCGAGGTCTCGGGCGCCTTCGAGGACAACAAGATCTTGTACGGGGTCTGGCTCGATGCCTTGTTGCCCTTCTACACCGACGGTCCGAAGGCCGAGGACAAGGCCTTCGACGAGCTGATCAACGTGGAGATGGGGGCCAAGATCGCCTTCAAGTTCGTGGACTGGGCGTCCCTCAGCTACGAGTTCAAGGCCGTCAGGCAGCCGCAGCTGGTCGACGACTGGCAGATCAGCAACAACGTCCTGCTCACGTTTGGGTTCTCCAAGAAGTGGGTTGAGGAAGAGCCGGCAAAGAAGAAGTAGCCGGCTGCGGGCCGCACGACCGCCGGCGGGGGCCTTTCGCCAACTCAGGCGAAGGGCCGCCCGCGCTCGGGACGGAGTGTCCCGACCGTCGGGCGCGTCGTGGGTGTCACCGTCAGGTCGCGACCATCGGGAGCGTGGCCAGCCCGGGCGTGCTGACGGTGGCGTCGTAGTCGGTGGTCTCGAACCGTAGCTCTACCTTCAGCTGGGAACCATGCATCACGGGCGCGTTGGGCTCACCGGCGCCGAACCAGCTGTCGTCGAACGTCGGCGGCACTCCCTTGAACTCGACGATCAACGCGACCTCGGCGCCCGGCGCGATCGCCGCATCCAGTGGCTGCCCATCGTCACGCGTCACGCCCAGCAGCTCGCTCGTTAGCGCACCTTCGCCCGTCTCCGGTCGGAGCAGGATACCTGTCACCTGCAGGCCGACGAGGGCCGTCTCGCCGGTATTCTTGAGGCTCACCGTGACCTCGGCGTGCTCACAATTGAAGGGCCCACAGGGCGCGTCTTCGGCGCAATCGGCGTCCTCGGCGCGGGCGCCAGCAGGCTGCGGACCCGTCGCGCTGGGGGGAGACAGCGCGTCGCTGGGGCAGTCGTGGTAGCTGCCGAGGTGGCCCGAGACGTACGTGAGCTCGAACACATCGGTGACCGGCGGCGGCGTGATGACCTCTCCGGCCGTGATCTCGTCGCAGCCCACGTGGCTGTGGGCCAAGCCCACAAAAAGTAACGGTAACAGCGTCTTACATCTCATTGTCCATCTCCTACGAGAGCGGTTAAAGGGTGTTGAGAACGGCTAAACGGGCGCCCCGATCGGCCAGCGACAACGCCGCTCCGAAGGGGTGGCCGTTGGCGAGCAGGGTCGTCAGGTCGGCGACGCTGCCGTCGTGCAGATAGGGCGCCGCGCCGCGCAGCCCGAGGAGGCTTGGCACTTTGTAGTGGCCGGTGCCGCGCTCTGGAGTCAGCGCGACGTTTGGGTCGACGGGTAGCGACGAGGCCGTCACGAGCCCACCACCGTAGCTGCGGCTCGGGTCGTGGCAGGTCGCGCATCGCGCGGCGAAGGCGGCCTCGCCCTCGATGGCAGCGCTGTCATCAGCGTCCTCGGCGCGTTGGTAAGGCCCGCCGCTGTCGGGAGGCGCCAGGCTGCGGACGAATGTCGCCAGCGCCCAGGTCAACGTCCGCGAGGGTCGAGAGCGCATCCTGTGGCCCAGGATGAGCTGTGTCTCGAACCGAACGGCCATGGTGGTGGTCGCCGCGATCGGGTCTGCTGGAAGCGCGATGACCCCGCTGTGGTTCAGGTGGCTCGCGTCCGCAAGCCCCCACAGATCAGGGATCGCCGTTGGGCTATCCACCGGGTCGTCGGTGACGTCGATGCGGCCTCGCCCCCACCCGTAGTAACGGTCGGGGTTCTGGCCGGCCCAGCTCATGTAGTCGCCGCGAGCCAGCCCGAGGTCGAGCTGTCGGTTGCCGCGGCCACTGATGCCTTGCTCTGCGTGGCAAAACGCGCAGCTGATCCCGACGCGCACGTCGCCGCGGGCGTCCGCGAAGACCACGGCGCCGCGGATCGTGCCGTCGGCGTTGGCGACGATGCCATAATCGGCGAGGGTCTCTGGCCGTGACACCAGCCACGTGAGGTAGCTGTCGTAGCGCATGGGGAGGTCATAGAAGACCCGCTCGCCTAGGCGCTGCCAATCATCTCGCGTCACCGGAGCGCTGCGAGGCGCGAGGTCGGTCAGCTCGCCCGGCTCGAGCGCGCGCCCGGCGCCCAGGTCCTGCGAGTCCGCCATGGTGAAGGGGCGCGACGCGGCAGGCATCTCCGGCAACAGGTCCCAGCCATAGTCGCCGAAGCCGTAGTTGTTCAGCAAGCTGGCGCTGTACGGAAGGGCGGGCTGCCACAGGGCGGCCTCGAGAGCGTCCCGTCTCGCGTCGGCGTCGACCAGGTAGGGCGCGCTGCTGGCGGGGCCCAAAGAGGCATCGTCACAGCCTCCAGCGAGCGCCAGGAGGGCGATCGCAGTGGTCACCAGCGTTGAGGGTCGTTTCCGCATTGGAGTCTGAGCAAAGCAAGACTTGGGCCAAGCGTTCGCGACCTTAAGTGGCGAGGGAGCGCCATCGGCTGGAGCACCTGTGTGTATTTTTTACACATGTGAGATCCACAATGACATGTGTCCGAACCCCGTGGAGCGGCGGTCCGCAGCTCTGGTGGCTCGCAAGCACTCTTCAGCGCGCTGCGAGCGAGAGCGCGGAGGCGCAGGGGTGACCCGCCTGCCGCCGACTGGGGGCCGGCGCCCACGTGTTTGAACGTCGTTGGGCCAGCCGCAGAGAGTCGCGGCGGACAGCGTCGCGGCTGCGCCGCTTGTCGCCGAGGGGCCATGAACCATGCGGTCTCATCCCAGTGCCGGCTTGCCTGCGGTCCGCTCGTGGCCGCCTTCGATGACACGAGCCCCGGGATCGCTCGCCAGCGATGCCGATCGCTGGCCAGGCCCGAGCCGGATGCAAACGAACACTGGCCACGGTGTCCCGCGTGGTGAAGGTGCGTCGCGCTGTTCGGGAGCGGCTCGGTTCGGAGCAAGGCCCGACGCCATCGGACAGGCGGCGCCCATTCAACGCGGAGCAACGTACAACCGGGGCAGAGAGCGCCACGAACGACGCGGCGGGACCCTCGCCGCAGGACACCAACCTTAAAACAACAGCTGACCGAGCAGGTTTACGGACACGATGTGGGGCTGGGTGTAGACGCGCAGCGCGTGCCCCTGAGAGTCGCGCTCGATCTGGGTGCGGTTACTGTCGTTGCCGTAGAGCACCTCGCCGATGATCGCGAACTCCTCGACCGGGTGCCACTTGGCGGCGAGCTCGATCCAGTAGGCCACCGCGGCGGCGTCACCGGCCGGGAGGATGTACCAGCCACCGGCGTCCGAATCGCTCACCACGACCACGCGCGATCCAGCTGTCGCCGGATCGTCGGAGGCACCCTGTGGGGGCAGGCCCTCGTATGTCGCGGGCAATCTCAGGCCGGCCGTGAGCGCCAGGGTGACGGGGCCGATCTTCTGATCGAGGGAGAGCAGCGCCTGAATCTCGGGTGACGTCAGCGCGGTCTCGGGCAGGGTCGAGTACGGGAAGAAGCCCGGCACCTCGGCGGTGATGTAGGTCAGGCTGCGGAGCCGGGATTCGACGAAGAGCCGGGTGTTGGCGAGTCGAAACTTGAACCCCAGGTGGCCGGCCCAGGCCCACTCGTTCTTGGTGCTCCCTGGCTTCTCGATGTCGCTCAGGTTCTGCACCCGCGCGGTGCCCTCGAGGGACAGCGACCAGGCGACAGCGTCGTCGTATTTGGCTTGGTAGATCTGCTGCGCGCCCACCGCGCTTCGCTGGTACAGGCCGGCGTCGATCCGGGAGCCGATCTTCTGGCCGTCGGCGTAGGCGAGGCGAAGCGAGACGCCGCCGGACAGGATATCCTTACCCAGCACGCCCTCTTTGGTCAGGGTGCCCTTGTGGAAGAAGCCACCGTTGACCTCGGCCTTGAAGCCCTGCTTCGGAGCCCAGCCAGCGCCGGCCAGGAGGCCGTAGTAGGTTCGCGTGGAGAACAGGATTCGGTTCCCACCCTCGTTGGTCAGCTCTACCTCGAGGGGGCTCTTTATGAGCGCGCTCTTGGCCCCGGCGAAGAAGTAGAAGTCGCTGTACTTGATGCCGATCTTGAGCCCCGGCGCCAGCCCGCGGCGAAAATTCCTGGGGAACTCGTCCTTGGTCCCCCACTCGATGTCCTGGTGAAAGCCCAGCCGAAGCGGGCGCGCGTCCACCGGGTAGAGGTCGGTGAAGAACACCGCCGAGTCGCTGAAGCCGTACGCCACACGGAGATAGGAGCCCAGGTCGAAGAGCTCCACCTGCCCGGCCTTGGATGACTCCGGGTCGGTGTTGACGCTCATCCCGATGACCAGCGCGCCGCTGACCGCGAAGTTGGGGTCGATCTGGATCTTCTTGTACAGACCCAGGCGGGTCCCCCCCTCGGCGCAGTCAC
>JAAZYN010000422.1 GCA_014239625.1 Myxococcales bacterium
CCCCATGGGCCAGCAACGCCTGGGCTCCCTGGGCCTTCAGCTCATCGAAGGTTACGGCCTGCGCGCTCAGGGTCATGCTGGCGATGGCCAGGCCGGCGGTCGCAACGGTAAACAATCGTTTCATCACGCTTCACCACGGGTCGGAGCACGTCGCGCGGGGACACTGGGCTGCCACCAGTCGAGCAACGCGGGGAGCAAGATCAAGGTGGCAGCGGCGGCGACCAGCAAGGTCTCCGCGACCAGGAGTCCAAAACGGCTCATGGGGACGATGCTGGCCCAGGCGAGGACCACGAACCCGCCGGTGATCTCGGCGGCGTTGATACAAATAGAGCGCCCGGTGGTCTGGATGGCACCGTCGGTGCCCCCCTCGCGGTACCGCCACATGAAATGAATGGCGTAGTCCACACCCACACCCAGCGCGATGCTCGCCAGCATGGACGCGGTGATGTCCAGCGGCAGCTCAGCCGGCATCAGGCCCATCAGGCCGAAGGTCACCAGCAGCGTGAGCGTGGTCGGCAGCAGCCCGATGAGGCCGCCCAGCAGGCTGCGGAACACGATCACCATGATCAACAGGATCAGCGGTAAGCTGACGAGCAGGCTGAACTTCTGGTTGTGCTGAACCGACTGGGTCATGGCCTCTTGGATGACGGGATAGCCGCTGACCGTGCTGGCGATCGCCGAGGCTTGCCCGGTCGCCGGCGGCGCCGCAGTCCCTATGGCCCAGGTGGGTTGCATCACCTCATCGACGATGGCGGCCACCCGAAGCTTCACTTGTTTCGGTGCTTTGGCGGTCAACGCCCGAAGAGCCTCGGTTACGGGGCCCTGGACCACCGGCGCGACCGCCTCTTCGAGCTGCCGCCACACGTAGCGGGCGCCCTTGAGGAAGACCTTCGGGTTGGAGAGCTCGGACGGGTCCGCCACCGCCTTGATCCGCTCCACGAACAGCGGCGCGGTCATCGCGAAACGTTGAATGTCCGCAGCGATAGCTCGGCCGAAGGCGTCCACGTCGGCCCCCGCTCGGAGCACGACCATCTCCTCGTCGACCACCTCCGTCTGCAGCACCTCGGAGACCGCCTTATGGATCGCCGCAGCGTCCGCACGCGCCGCCGACCTGAGGACGGCGCTGACCTGAGCCGCGCTGGTCCCGGCCCCGAGCAGCCCAGCGATTCGACGTGACGCGTCGTCGATGACCGCCTGCTCGTGTTCATCGCCGCGCTCGACGGTGATCGCGTACCGGGGAAGGCGTTTGGCCGCGAGCTCGCGTATGCGCTGCGTCAACGGCATCACCTTTGAGGTGTCGAAGCCGCCGATCCCGACCTGGATGAGGGCGCCCGAGTACGCGTCATCGACCAGCAACCCCACCGCGGGGTCGGTCTGTCGCGCCAGGAACAAGAACTGCTCGATCTCCTTCCGTTTTCGACTCAGACGGCGCTCACCGCTGAGCCCCTCGTGGACGATAGCGACGACCTTGCTGATGCTCTCGACCCGCGTCACCCCGTCGAGCGCGGCGAGCTCGTCTTCGAAGGCGGCTACTCGCGACAGCACGGCCGGGTCGCGGAGGTCGGCTTTGACGTAGATCTGAAGGAACACCGAGCCGCCGAAGTGGCGTACCAGGAAGTCGTCGGCGCGAGCCGGCGCCGAGTCCTCCTCGAAGAACGCCTTGGTGTCCATCGACGTGCGGATCTGATCCAACTGGCTGGCGAAGAACAGGGCGATGGCGGCCGCCACTGCCAGGATAGGCCAGCGGTGGCGCTGACATGACATGGCGACCTTGCTGAGCATACGATCCAACCATCGCGAGCCGTCGCTGCTCGTGGCCTTGGGCTCCAGGGGGAAGTGCTTGAGCAGCGCCGGCACGATGACCAACGCGATGAACGCGCAGATCCCGGTCCCCAGCGCCATCTGTACCCCGAACGACCGCATCGGCTCGAGATCCATAGCCAGAAAGCTGATGAACCCGGCCATCGTGGTCAGCGCGGTGACGATCACGGGCCAACCCACGTTTTTCAGCATGTCGTCCGGATCCGCCCCGTGCTCCAGGTACCAGACCAGCAGATGAACGGCATACGCCGAACCCAGCGCCACCAGAATGACGGGCAGCGAGGTGCTGACCAGGGTGAGAGGTTGTTCGAGCCACCCCATCAAGCCCAAGGTCCAGAGGATCCCCAGCCCCACCGCCGTGAGGGTGACGAATGCCGCCTTTAAAGAGCCGAGGGTAAAGAGGATCAACAACACGATGATGCCGCAGACGTATGGCGCCAGCCGCGCCAGATCCCGCTGAGAACCATTGGCGGCCGCTTCGGCGATGAACGGAGCGCCGCCGAAGTGGAGCGTCATCGCCCCCGGCGCCGGGACGCGCTCGGCCGCATCTCGGACCATCGCGGCGGCCTTGGTAGTGGAGACCCCGCCGCTGTCGAGGCGCGCGATGAGGAGCGCCGCGGTGCCGTCTTTGCTCGCCACGCTACCGATGATGTAGTCCAGCGACTGGATGTAATCGCGGACCTCCTCGAGCCGCTCCGGATCCGATGGCACCGGGCGCGGGACCAGGGCCTTGTGCTGCCCCGTCTCTTTGCCCGTGACCACGGCGAGCTCGGTGAGCGAGGTGACATGCTCGACGACGTCGAGCTCACGCAGCGTCTCGGTGACCTGCCGGACGTACTCGAGGCGCTCGGTGGAGTACAGCGTGCCGCCCCCCTCGATGCCGATCAGCGCCACGTTGAGGCTACCGAAGCGCTTCATGATGGCGTTGAAGTTCTGGACCTCGACGTCGTCCTGCGGCAGAAACCGCACCACGTCGTCGTCGTAGTCGAGGGGGAGGCGTGAGGCGGCCAGCGCGGTCACAACACCCGCGAAAACGAGGACCGCGATGCTGCGGCGTTTGATCCAGGCGGCCAGGAGTTCCACGGGCCATCTATGCCTTGTTTGGAGGCCAAACGCCAGCCTCATGGAACCAAGTTCTAGAATATTGTTCTAGCATCTTGAGCGGTAAGCCCCGATGGCATCATCGCGAGCGGTTTGGTGACGCGCGAGGCGCCTCCGACGCAGGACCCGGCAGTCGGTCCAGGTCGGGACGACGCGGCGCTGGGGTCCATGAACCTTGCCGGATGCGGGTAGCAGGTCGCCACCGGCGTGACGACCCTCTCGCGCCGACCCGCTCCAGGCCGTCTCCACAAGACTGATGGCCGCCACGGAGCCAGCCCGAGATCACATGAAGGTCGCGCCCTGGCCCCGATAGGTCGGCTGCCGATCGACGACGCCGTCGCGGCGAACCAGCAGATACTCGGCGAAGCGCTCCGCCAGCTCGCCGGCTTTCGCGTGGCGGCAGATCACCGGGTCTCCAGGCCGCAGCTGCAGGGCGCCAGGAGCGACCTTGAAGGGGGTCTGCACCTCGCCGAAGCCCTCGGTCTCGACGAGCGGATCGACCCCCTTCGGGAGATGGACCAGCGGCAACCGGTCGACGCCCGGGGCCCCAGAGGCGACATAGCCACCCCCTGCGACCGTGATGTGATCAGCGTCCGAGCGACGCACCACCGAGAGCGCGAAGAAGGCCGCCGGCTCCAACCCGATCCCGCGGTAGCCGTCGAAGGTGTGGGGGCAGAGAAAGCCGGAGCCGACGGTGACTTCGGACACGCTGGGGTCGGTGCTGGTCCACGAGACGCTGCCGGTGCCGCCACCGTTGACCAACTTAAGCGCGTGCCCATCCGCCCGCAGCGCCGCCACGATGGCGCGCCGTCGCTGGGCCACCAGCGGGCGCGACCGCGCCTTGATGAAGCGCTTGATGGGGTCCAGATGCCGTCTCACCCGGTTGTCGTCTTGCATCCCCGCGACCTGAGCCTCGTACGCCAACAGCGCGTCGAAGCGCACGCCGGGCGTGTCGGCGATGCTCCTGGCGATGACCAGCGCGGCGGCGGCCCCGCGGACCGGACTGCGCCGCACCCCGAGATGCACTCGGCCTCCGAGCGGACGCCACGAGCAGTCGATGTCGACGCACAAAGGGATGGTCACGCCTCGCGCCCTGGCGGCGCGGCTCAGCAGGTCCAGCTGTTCGACGCTGTCCACCGTCGCCCGCGCGGTGACGCCGCGCTCTGCGAGCTCGGCCAGGGCGTCCGCTTCGTCGCGACGCCCGATGGGATACCCCATCAACAGGTCGTCGAACCCGTGGTCGGCGAGCCACAGGCACTCACGGGCAGAGAACGTCATCAGACCGGCGAACAGATCGCCGCCGCGGCGCATGATGTACTTCAGCAGCCCGATGTGGCGAATCGACTTGGTGGCCGGCCGAACGGTCACCTCGTGGCGGGCGGTGGCGGCCACGATCGCGTCGATGTTTCGATCGACCCTGTCGAGGTCGACGACCGCCGCTGGCAGCGGTTCGTCCTGCAGGACGTCGCGCCACCACCCGTAATCGCGCATGAGCTAGTGCCCCGTGTGGAAAGTTCGCGGTCTCACTCCGCCAGCGGTTTGGTTCCTGCCA
>JAAZYN010000423.1 GCA_014239625.1 Myxococcales bacterium
CCCGTCAGCGCTGCGGATCCGCCGGTTGCAGCCGAAGGGCCATGAATTATCCGGGTTAGCGGGCTCAGGACGAGTGGCCGGGAGCCGCGGAAAGGTCATGATCCCCTGGCCCACGCGGAGCGCCTCGCGGCCTCGTCGGGAGACTCCCCGCCCCCCCCGGAAGATGTAGCCGAGCCGTGGCTCAGGATAAGCGCGTACGGGCCAGGTGAATGGTCATGGTGCCCTCGCCCGCGAGGGTCATCGTCGTGGCTTTGTGCGGGCGCTCTCCGCTCAGCTGAAGGTCGCCGCTGGTCTCCAGCCACGCGCGCTCGCATGTCGCCGGGTCGATGCCGATGCGTCCCCTCTGGTGGGTGTG
Organism: Myxococcales bacterium; assembly: GCA_014239625.1. Lineage (GTDB taxonomy): Bacteria > Myxococcota_A > UBA9042 > PHBI01 > JAAZYN01 > JAAZYN01. Next base: position 356 of record JAAZYN010000423.1, read on the forward strand.
CATGGTCATGCCCGGCCCCATCGCACCACTGAGCGTCGCGGACACGTCAAACACCGCCAGGGTCTCTCCGTCGCGTTCAGAGGTGCCCTGGTAGGTGAGCGTCGCGTCGCTGACTGGCAGGCGCTGGTGCGCGGTCATCAGCAGGTTTGCGGCCTCGGGAGGGACCGAGACCTGGTGTCCAGGCTCCACGCGCGCCGGCAAGAACCGGGCGAACAGCGGTGGCTCGCCGAAGCCAGAGAAGGCTCGTCGCACCATGTCCCGCTCCATGTCCGGGAGGACGCCGCCGTCGGCCCGCGCCACCTCCGCGTGGCCGTCCCCCACCGTCACGACAAATGTCTGCCCTGAGACCGGGTGCGAGGCCGTCCGGGTGCTTCCGTCGGGGGCTCGGTCCCGGTTGTCGATGGTCTCGAAGTGAACGGTGGCTCGGATGGCCGCTTCCGCGTTGACCTCGTTCACCGTCACCTCCCAACGTCCGGTGCGCTCTCCGCCCGACTCGAAGCGCGCCGGTGGTGCGCCCGGAGCGCGCGCGACGATCTTCGCGGCGGTGGTGACGCGCACCTCATGCTGCAAGCGTGCACCCGCCTCGGGAGCCGCGCGGCCAAGGTCCACAGGGGATGGGGAAGGTGCTTGCTCATCATTCATGGTGGCTGAATCTACCACGACGCTGGGGGGGGGTGTCAGGGACACTCCATGCGACCTGCGCGGACGACATGCCCGCGGCCGCCGGCGGTCCCCACCGAGGGTGCTACCTGCTCTTGAAACCGCGGTGCAGGACCAGGTTCAGGTCGGCGTGTCGCCATGGAGCTCATCAACAACCTGAAGCAGCGACTCTGGCGCTTCCCAGTTGAGCATGTGTCCGCGGTGTTCGACCCAGACGTTGCGCGCGTTGGGGATGTCGCGCCCCAGCGTCTCCGAATGCCAGGGGGGCGTCGTCTGGTCTCTTCGGCCGCAAATCACGACGGTGGGCACGCTGATCTCTCCGAGGCGATCGTAATAACTGGTCTCGACGAGCTCTTTCAGGATCGGGATGAGCGGTCCGTGGTCCTGAGCCAGGAAGTCGTCCACGAAGCTTCGAATGGCTGCGGGGGACGGGGTGTCTCCCATGATCGATGCACCGAAAGGCAGCCCGAACAGGTCGTTTTTGACCAACCACGTCAGGAGCCCGGACTTGAGCAAGGGGAGCTGCACCTTGTTCTGGGGAGCCCCTCTGCTCGCGTCACCGGCGGTGCTGGCGAAGAGCACCAGCCCTTTGAGTCGGCCGCTGACCTCGGGGAAGTTCAGCAGAGCCACCAGCGAAAGAAATCCGCCCATGGAGTGGCCGACGAGGACACCCTCAGTGACATCAAAGGCTTCGAGCACGCGCGCGTAGTTGGACGCCATCTGGACCGCGTCCAGGCCGCGGCCTCCGATGGTGGACTGGCCGTGTCCCATCTGATCAAACGCGATGACCCGATACCCCCGCTCGACAAGCCGGTTCATGACCACATTCCACTCCAACAGGGAGATACCGTAGCCGTGCGCCAGCACGACCGTCGGTCCTTCCCCAGCCGTGATGGTGCGGATGACGGCGCCATCTGGCCGTTCGAGCATGGCGGTCGTGCCCCCCGGGTCCAGTCGCAGCTCGGCCAGCGGTATGGGATCCGGGTTGAGCCTCAACTGTTTGACGTGGCGCTTCAAGGCATAGCGGAGCAACGCCAGGCTCGATAGAACCGCGACACCGATGATGAGGACGGTCATCTCAATCCTCCCGTTGATCGCGACCCTACAATGACACGACGATGGCCAGCCAGGGGTCGCGCCAAAACGCTGCCGCTTGGGGGCGAGCCTCGAACGTCGCGGCCGGAGCGAGCACGCCCAAAAAGCGCCGCAGATCCAGGCATGAGTCGGACTGCACGCCGAGATCGCTGTACTCGACGTGCTGCTCCTCGGCTTCACAGCGAGCACGCCGTGAACGCGCCGCAGATCCCAAGCATGAGACGGAACACGTCGAGAAGCGCGGTTCAGCTTCTTTAAACATGCGGATCTCTCCGGGGTCTGCTAATTTGAAGCGATGGCGTCCAAGTTGAGCCAGTTCGGCTCAGAGGTGGCCGGCCGCTTCGCGAGCGACTTAGAGCAGATCTTGGCGGGTGGACTGTTGGTGCTCGTCATCGACGTGGCCATCAGCAGCCTGTCGGAGCCGGCGGCGCTCCTCGCGATGCACAGGTATGCCGCTCCGCTTCTGCTCGCGGGGGTGATCCTGACGGCGTTGGTGAGCGTCCCGTTGACGCTGGCTACGCGGCGTCGTTGGCAGCAGGGGGCTGAGCGTCCCGGTTGGGGCTGGCTGACTTTTGCGTTCGCGGTGGTGGCGGCGTCGGTGACGCTGACGCGTTTTACGCTCACGGCCTCGCTGCAGCTCCCTTGGGACGGCGCCTTGGTGGTCGGAAGCGCCGTCGGCGCCGCGCTCGTCATCGCGGCGTTGCTGTGCCGCCGGCGCGCCCCCCCGACGGCCCTGCTGGTGGGGGCTATTGGCTACGGCGCTTGGCTGCTGTCGGGGGCCGGCCGGCAGGTCGCGCCGCAGTGGCTCTTCGTCGGCAGCTTCGGCGTGTGGGGCCTGGCGAGCATGCTCACGCTCCCGAGGCGACGATGGCTTGCCTTGGCCTGCGCTGGCCTCAGCGTGCTTGGGCTCATCAGTTACGGCGCAGACCATGAGTCGTCGAGCCTCATCGCCCGGAGGTCGGTCATCTCTGGTCCGGTGTCCGGCGTGCTGCGGAGCGTCATCGACTTGGACTCGGACGGCTGGAGCGCGTTCCTGGGCGGCCGTGACTGCGACGACTTCGACAGCTTCATCAGCCCCGCCGCGCTCGAGCTGGTGGGCAACGGTGTGGACGACAACTGTATGGGTGGGGATCTGGCCATCGCAGAGGTGCCCGCCGAGACCACCATCGAGCCTGCACGCTTCGACCGGATGCCTCCGGATGTCTGGCTTATCACTCTCGACGCGGTCCGACCTGACTACGTCACCGCAGCGCTCATGCCTCACGTCCATCGCTTGATGAGCGAAGGGCTGCGGGGGGCGGTGGCGTATACCAACGCGCCGTATACCGGAGACGCGGTGTTGGGGGCCATGACGTCGACGCCTGTGATCGACCACCGGGCGCGGGGGCGCTTTTTTGGGTACGAGCCCAGCCTGGCACAGGTCCTGGCGGCCTCGGGGTATCAGAGCGTCGCCGTGCACTGCTTGGCAGACCTCGCCGCCAACCTGGTGCAGGGGTTCAGCCTGGTCGACAATGTCCTTGGGCCCCATTGTAGGAATTTCCCTCGGGTCGTCTCCGACGCACAAGCCGGCAGAGCGTTGGAGCATCTGAAGGCCCGCGACCCGTCCAGGCCCATGTTGATGTGGGTGCACTTCACCGACCCCCATCTGCCGTACATAGGCGGCTACGACGCCGAGCTGAGACGGACCGACGAGGCGGTGGGTAGGCTCCTGGCTGCGCGCAGTCGCCCCACTATCGTCGTGGTCTTCTCCGACCACGGGGAGTCCTTCGGGCTCCACGGTCGCCGCGGCCACATCTGGAGGCTCGATGAGGAGCTCCTGCGCGTGGTTCTGGCGTTCCATGGTCCCGGGGTCCCGCGGCGCGAGGTCGCCTGGCCTGTCTCGCTGATGGATCTGGCTCCGACGGTGGCCAACCTGATCGGCGTCCCCCCTCCTGCGGGTTGGCAGGGCGCTTCTTTGTTGGCTGATCCGGGCGACCGGGCCCTTGTCTTCGAGTCCTCGTACCACGACCTGATCGACCTCCGCGGCATCCGCAGAGGGCGCTACAAGATCACGCTGGATCAGCGACGGGGGACCTTCGAATTATACGATGTGGTCGCTGATCCAGATGACCTCGTCAATCTCGTCGGGAGTCATCCGGAGGTGTTCGCCGACATGCATCAGGCGTTGGGGAGGACGTTTGACCAGCTGCACAACAACCGTCGCTTGTCGCGCAAGCTACGTCTGCTGCGCGGGCGACCGGTGGTGGTGCCCCGGCACCTCGGACCTCTCGAGCCTGGCCAGGCCCAATAGCCCCTCACCGCTGCGCCTTCCTAACCCGCATTTCTCACCAGACTTCGGCTGCAACCTTCGGATGGGCAGGCGCT
>JAAZYN010000424.1 GCA_014239625.1 Myxococcales bacterium
CCCGCGGCTCGTGGCCCCGCGGCTTCGAGCTGGACCGCAGCAGCTCTCGGAGCGCCCGCTGGATGCGACCGCGAGGAGGAGGAGGGGCGAGGCTCATGAGCGACTCCGGTCCGAGCCTACAGGCTCGCGGGACAACGGTGACATCATGGTCTCTCCGGCTGGGTGGCTGGGGCGGTCGGACGCACCGCGACAGAACATGGCGCGAAACGTCCGCCGAAGTCGCGCGGCGACCTCAGCGGCCGGCATGTCCATCCCGGTCTCCACCCAGCGCGCGAGGTGGACCTGCTGAATCGCGACCAGCGAACGAGCGAGTAAGAGGGGCTCGCCCTCGATCACCTAGCCCACCTCCATGGCCCGCTGCAGGACATCGGCGAGGAGGTCGAGGCCGGCGTGCCAGCTGTTGATCTGAACCGCATCCCCGCGGCTCGGCCCCAGCCCCCACGCGAACTCGTTGAGGTGGATGCGAAGAAAGTCCGGATGCTCCAGCAGAAACGTCACGTAGGCTTGGACGCCGTTGTCGAGCCTCTCGATCGGAGAGCCACCACTTCGCGCGGCGTCGGCCGCCAGCCGGGTCACCTCTGCAAGCCGCCCGGTCAGGGTGAGGCCGTAAAGTTCGGCCTTACTCCCAAAGACGCCGTAGATCGTTCCCACCGAGACGTCTGCCGCCTCGGCGATGTGCTGCATGCGGGCGCCGTCGAAGCCTCGCTCCGCAAAGACGCGCTCGGCAGCGTCCATGACGACCTGCCGATAGAGCTGAATTCGAGCTTCTTTAATCTTGGAGCGCATGAACAGTCATTCATATTTCGAACAACGGTTCACCTGTCAAGCCGGAGGTGCAACCGCGGATTACACCGTGTCGACACGTTCGGTACCGTCGATGTCCAAGATCAGGTCGGGGCCGTAGGCGCTGGACGGGGTCTGATAGCCCGTAGAGAAGTCGCCCTGCAGCACCCGGCGCGCGATGTCGAGGCTGGCGCGCGCGGTCAAGGTGTAGCCTTCGGGGGTCTTCAGCGTGGCCTCCGCGACGCCGCCTCCGTCGTCCTCGACGCGGCCCCAGCAGACGCTCAAGGCCTTGTCACGTTGGGCCGCGCTCGGGCCAGCAGGGCGGGCGTTCACCCGCGCCTTCAAGAACCTCTGGACCGGTCTGAGGGCGAAGACCGCGCGCACGAAGCTACTGGCCAAGACACCGTACCGCACGCTCCGTGGGACCGCGGTGTACACCGAAATGTCTGGGATCTTGGTGGAGTGCCACGCGGTCGAGACGTCGCCCCATGGGATCCCCATGGTGTGGCGCGGTCCGCGTCCGAAGTCGACCTGACGCGACATGGACCCGCTCCGAACCTCCGTGAGTTCGCCACCGCGCCGGACCACGCTCGGCTTGCTCAGGTTCTCCACCGTGGTGGTCGCGGTACCACGCGACATGCCCCCGCCGATCCCCTTGAACGCCAGCTCGAGTTTGGTGGCGCTGGGGAGCCGGCGCTTGAGATGGGCGGCCAGACAGTCGGTCGGCACGACATCGAACCCGGTCCCGGGCATCACCATGATGCCGGCTGCCCGAGCTTCGGCGTCCCGGGCCGCGCAGCGCTCGAAGACGGCCAGCTCGCCGGTGATGTCGAGGTAATGGGTTGCGGTCCGCATACAGGCGTCCACCATCGGCTCAGCCGTCCTGGAGAAGGGCCCGGCACAGTGGATCACGATGTCCACGTCGGCGAGCGCGGCGTCGAGGGCCGCGCCGTCGTCGAGCCCCACGACCCGATACGGCATCTCGACCTCGGTCGCCAACGCTTCGAGCTTCTCGGCGGAGCGGCCGGCCAAGATGGGCTTCAAGCCGCGTCGCCTGCACAACCGAGCGGTGAGCTCGCCAGTGTATCCGTATGCGCCGTAAATCATGCACCGTCGCCACTGGCCGACGGGAGCGGTTGGGTTGGGGGTGTCGTGAGTCATGGGGCCGAGGTTAGGCACGAGAATGCCCTCGACAACGGACCGTCCATGGATCAAAGGACGGTATGAAGACCATCTACATCGACGCCGACGCCTGCCCCGTGAAAGACGAGACCTACAAAGTCGCCCGACGGTATCGCTGGCGCGTGTTCGTGGTCGCCAACCAACCCATAAACACCCCCTCCATCCCCGGGCTCTTCAGCATCATGGTGAGCCAGGGCGCAGACGCGGCCGACGACTACATCGCCGAACGCGCCGCGCAGGGCGACATCGTCGTCACCGCCGACATCCCACTCGCCGCGCGAGCGCTGGAGAAGATGGCTCTGGTGCTGGGGATAAAGGGGCGCGAGTTCACCTCCGAGTCCATCGGCGATGCTCTAGCGTCGCGAGAGCTGTCCCAAGATCTCCGGGAGGCGGGCGTCATGACGGGCGGCCCCAAGCCGATGTCGCAGAGGGACCGCTCGCGCTTCTTGGAAAAGCTCGACCAATTGGTCAACCGGGCCGAACGCGCGCACCCCACCGATTGACACCCGCCGCGCGGCCAGCGCCGGCTCAATCCGCGGGCACAAAGGCTCGCAGCGCCAGCTCCCGCGGGGTGAATCGAAGGGGCGTGGCGCCCAAGGGTGCCTCCGGACCATTCGGCTCCGCGGCCAGCGACGCGGCCAGCGCGCGCAAGCGCGTCCGATAGCCGGCGAGGGTGTACCGACCGAAATACGTGCTGGCGCCCTCGTAGCGCTGCTGATCGTACTCCTGCCGGGTCGTGATGTACCCGGCATAGGCGTTTCCGTATCCCCCCACCACCATGGTGTCCGCGCCAAGGGCACCGAGGCTCCCTCGCATGGTCTCGCGTATCCGAGCGCCTGCGGTGGTCGTCGGCTCTCCGGGTAGGGCGCTCAGCGCGAAGCGGCCGATCACGAACAGCTGCACCGGGACGACGGGGTTGGTCCAAGGCTTGTCGCCGACCCCGTCGATCTGCTTGAGCGCCTTGACCCGCGCGACGACCGGATCGACGAAGCCGGGGAGGACCGGGTCACCCTGGATGAACACGCCGAACGCCCTCCCGCGCCCGCCTCTGGACGTGTCGAGGAAGGGGAACTTGGTGCCGTGGGGGTTGGGCCCCCGCCCCAAACCGCGCCCTACCAGGTCTGCCGCCCGCAACAGGCGCTGTAGGGGCCACGTGAGCCAGGGAAGATGCAGCAGCGGGCCTGGTCCCTCGCCGGTCCCCTGGAGCATGTTGATGCCGATTCGGGCCCGGGCGGTGCGGACCCCGGCGCGCCCTCCGACGAGATCCGAGTCCACCGGGAGCTCCTCGTGGGACGCGTAGCGAATGCGACCGGCCAGAGCCCCCCGTAAGGGTGGGCTGCTGGCGGCGAGGCGCCAGAGTCGGCGCGCCTGGCGCGCCTGAATCTCGCCGTTGAGCCGCGCGTTGTCGAAGTCATCGTCGAAGGGCCCCACCGACAACCTCCGGCGCGCGCACCAGCGACCGTTGGGCGTGACGTCGCCGGGGGTCGTCTGCGGGAAGGCCGCCACGAACCCTGGAGCGTCCAGCGACGCAACCGCCCACTGCTCCATGGCGTCAGCCGCGCAACCCTTGTTGTCGTGATGGAGCAGGGTGTTGTCGGAGTGGACGCTGCATCCGTGTACACCGAACCAAGCGAAGGCCCCAAGCGCGCGGCCGGCGGCGTCGTCGAACCGCAGCAGCGTCATGGTTCGATCGATCGCCACGTGAGCGTCACTGGCCGCCACCTTCGCGACATCGGGGTTCCTGTTGTACGAGGTCAGAGCCCGGTTGAACCCCACCGGCTCGTGGTCCGGGATCGCTCCCTGAGCCAACCGAACCGTCCCCGGCGTCAGGCTCTCGAGGGCCGAGCTGATAGCCTGCGCGATGCCTTCGGCGATGGCGTCGAGCACTTGCTCACAGAACCCCGGCACCGGGAGGTTGTAGAACAAGAAGTGAGAGTAGCCGCCGGGCCCGCTGTGAGTGTGCGTGGCCGACAACATCACCTGGTGCTCATTAAGGCCGAGGCTGTCGAGGCGCTCCATGACCCGATCGCGCACCGACTGGGAGATAAAACAGATGTCGGCCAGGCAATACGCCAGGCGCGCGTCACCGTCCTGGACGACGAAGGCGCGGGCGAACAGGGGAGTGGCCACGCCCTGCACGTTCTGGTCACGGATGCCATAGCCCAGCATGCCGATGCCCGGAACATCCGGCGTGATGTCGGCCTTTCCTACCCCGATGCGCCAGCTCATGGTGGAGTGTTAACATGGTCGCCGGGTGACCGCATCGACAAAGGGCTTGGACAGCGCCGGGCCACGGGTCGGGGAATCCGCGGGGGGTGACCACCGACGAACGGACCGGGAGCGCGCGTAGCGTCGGGGGTGACGTCGGGGTGCTCGCAGCAGAGCAGGCGTGGCGCGGACGGGCGGCCACATCGGCCTCCTCTCCAGGTGCGACGCGGAGATAGAGGAGTGGGGGGAGACATCAGGCCAAGTCTCCACGCCCCCCCACGGGGGACTG
>JAAZYN010000425.1 GCA_014239625.1 Myxococcales bacterium
CCCGCTCCAACCCGGCGAGCGGGATGGCCGGCCGAGCGATGCGTGTCCGACGAGACGGCACCCTGGTGGTCCAGCTCTCTCGGGGCAGGCAGGTCCCCCTGACCATGATCCGCGCCGGCGGTAGCTGGAGTCGTTCGGAGTATCAGCCACAAACGCTCGGGCGACGCGGGGAATGGATTTGGAACGGCGACCCCGCGTGCCCCGCGGTCCTCAGCGCGGACAGCGGACGCTGGACGCGAGCGGTGGACCCCGGCGCCGACCGGATCGTCTCCTGGTTGGCCCCCTTCCAGGTCACCCACCACCTCTCGGCCTTCCCGGTGGGGACACACCGCACCGCACCGCACCGCCCTGCCGCCCCCGCCGCTCCGGTGGACGGCGACCAACGGGTCACAGCGACCCGACCGTGCGAAGGCTGGCTGTCGATCTCAGGCCGTGGCAACGGCCTGGGCCGCGGACCGTGCAGGGGCGTCGCGTGCCTGGCTGGGACCATCGACGGGCTCCCCGCGAGGACCCGCTCGCACGCGGGTTTGTTCGGCGACGCGACCTGCGCCGAGGAGCACCGTGCCGCTGACGGCGCGTGCCGCCCTTCAGCCCCGCTGCTGCGCCCGCCGAAGGCTGCTGTGAGCGACCGTCGCACCGGGCAGGTGACCGTCCGAGCGCTGCCACCAGGCTGTCACCCGCAGCATCTCCAGTCGGTGCGCGGGCTCGCGATCTTGAGCTGCCGCGGCGGCACACGGTTTGCGTCCCAGGCCAACATCGGTCGCTGGCACTTCGAGGGGCGGGTCCACGCAGGGCCGCCTTGGGCGGCGACCATGGGATGGGACGGGACCCTCATGCAACACTTGAGCTGCCCGCGCGGCCGCCCCTGCGAGGCGTTGGTGCGTCGCCCAGTGCCAGCAGGGACGCCCGACGCCTGGCGCAGGGTCCGGGTAAGCGGGGCCGTGGCCTACCGGGTGGGCCTCGGGGGACACGCCATGGGCGTCACCGCTCTCCCCTACTCTGCCGACAGCTTCATGATCCACGACCTGGCTCCGGATGGCGCCACGCGGCAGGCCGTCGTGACGTTACCGCCGGACCCGGCGGGGCCGGACAAGACGCAAGCGCTGGTGGGACTCTCGACGGGCGCGTCTGGATCCGCGGTGCTTCGCACGCGACCCATCGGGTCCGCGCGACGCGAGCCGCTACACTGGACGGTACGGCGCGACGGCGCCCTCGCTGTCGGGCCGCGCCCGGGCCCATCGACGCTAAGCCGGCGCGCCCAGGGCCCGAGAGATCCCGCCGGGAGATAGCCCCTCCGATGCAGGCTGACGCCCGTGGTTCAGGAGCCTTGGAGCCAAACCAAAGAGGCGTCGCGGTGAAACCTGTGGCAACGACCGGAGGCTGGTCGAGGTCGTGTTCGACGCCCGCCGCGTCACGGCAGGTAGGGCGGGAGCAACTCCTCGATGAGCAGGGGAAGGTTCGTGACCACCGCCAGGTCATTGGGATCGCGGAAGCCGAACGAGGCGAGCGTACCTGGCGCCAGGCCTGCCAGATAGGACCGAAACTCCTCCACGGTGTCCCAAGCGGCCGTCGCTTGCCCGTCAATCTCGGCCAGGCGCCACCCCACCTGAACGCCCTTGGACGCCGCATCCGTGCCGTCATAGACGTCATAGACCAGGAAGTCATGGCCCGGGCCGTCGTTGAATCTCACCCCGGGCCCGACCCATTCGTCGGGGTTGATGTGGTCGGGGTCGAGGAACTCGGCCAGATGCAGCATGTCGGTCGTGAAATCAACGCTGGTCAGGTAGTGACGCAGCCAGGTCCCCCCCAAAAATATCTCGACGTCGGCCCCGGTCTCGCTCTGCAGCGCATCGAAGATGGCGTCGGTCGCTACCACCATGGGCGTGCTCTCCACCGTGGCGCCACCCAGGCTCAGGCTCGCGGCGCGGGTCATAGTGGCCTCGAGGCTCTGCCCCGACTGCACCATCCGCACTCCCTCGAGGATCGGCCGCCCGGACTGCGGCAGGCTGGCGAACAGCGATGGCTTGACGACGCTGTAGGCGGCCCCGGTGTCCAGGAGCATGGTGACGGGCTGTCCTTCGAGAGCACCTGACAGGATGATCCGGTTCGCCCCAACACTGAATGTGCCGTCTCCCGGCACTTGGAAGGTGCCACCACCCTCGCGCGTGAAGGCAGATGACACCGTCGACGCCGTGGCTTCACCGATGGTGGAGGCCGCGCCATAGTCCGCCAGCAGATACCCACGGCTGTTTCGGTAGTCGAGCACCAACACGCGGGCGTCGAAGAGCTCGGAGCCCAGGATTCCGCCGACGACCTGGGTGGCTCCCTGAGGCAGTGGACCAAAGAGATCGTACCTGACGCACGCGTGATCGCTGACGGTGACCCCAAAGAGGGTGATATCTGCCGTCACGCTCGCCGGGCTTCCACCGAAGTGGTCGACGTCCAGCGCGGTCAAGGGTGATCCGGTGTCGATCAGGAACTCGATCTCCGGAGCGCCATCGGCCAGCACCGCGACATGCGGACGGTTTTCGCGAAGGGTGATGGGTGTGGGCGCCGGGCCGGGTGGCACGGTCTCCGTGTCGCTCCCGGAGTCCATGATCGGGAGATCCGGCGGCGCCACCTCAGATGGCGAGCCGACGTCCAGCCCTGGGTCAGGCAATGGGTCACCATCCTGGTCGAGCATAGCGTCGCCCGACCAGCTGTCCGACCCCGACTGGGCGTCCGGAGAGGCGCTGAGGTCCCCGGCCACGTCCGCCCACAGCTCAGGGCTGGCGGGTCCCGTTTCTGCGCACGACGCGACCGCCCACAGAGTGACCGCCGACGCCAAAGACCACGCACGAAGCTTACCCATGAGCCATCTTAGCCCGCATTTCTCACCAGAGCTCGAGCGAAACCGAGGAGGGGTAGGTGATACGAGCGTGGCGCGGACCGGAGCCGGCCGAGTCGTACTGGTCGTACGTCGAAGGTCGGCGGAAGCGAGCACGCGCTCGTAGCGCCTGCCCATCCGAAGGTTGCAGCCGAAGTCTGGTGACAAATGCGGGTTAGTGGGGAGCACCAAACGAGTGACGCCGCGTCACGAAGCCGTCGAGAGCACCGCAGGGAGCTCGCGGAGAGGTCGCCCCCGGTCACCTCGGCGTGACGCGTGCCCCCTGCCAGCGGTATGCTGAGCACGTGACCGTTACACGTCAGCAGCACCGAGCCGCGCTGTCAGAGCTCGAAGCCACGCATCCGGACCGAAGCGTTGGGTTGTACGGGCCCGGGACGCTGACGTGGAAGCTCGCGAGAGAGTCCATCGTCTTCATGGGCGGCGGCTGCGCCGCGCTTCTGCAGGCGGCACACCCGTTCGTCGGGCAGGCGGTGTATGACCACTCGAAGACCAAGACTGACCTGCCAGGACGCTTTCAGCGCACGTTTCTCAACGTCTTCGACATGACCTTCGGCGATCTCGACGCCGCGCTGGGCTCCGCGAAGCGTGTTCACAACGTCCACTCGCGCATCGCTGGCACGCTTCCGGAGAGGATCGGCCGGTTCCCCGCCGGCACCCCCTATGAGGCCAACAACCCGGACGCGTTGCTGTGGGTCCAGGCGACCCTGCTCCACACGTCGGTCCGGGTGACCGACCTGATGCTGGGGCCCCTCGACGTCGCCACCAAAGACGCCTACATCCGCGAATCCAAGAAGTTCTCACGCCTCTTCGGCATCCCCTCAGAGATGATCCCGAGCACCTGGGCCGACTTCGATGCCTATGTGCAACGCACGTGGAGCTCCGACACGCTGGGCGTTGGCACGGCGGCGGCCGACATCTGCCACTTCCTGCTCAAGCCGCCGAGACGACTGGTCGCGCCGAGCTGGCGCTTGTACCGCACCATCACCGCAGGCCTCCTCCCCCCCCGCCTCCGAGACGCCTATGGGTTCCGCTGGGGCCCCCGGCAGCGCGCCCTGTTCTCCGCATCGGTCAGCGCCCTCGGCACGCTCTATCGCCGCGTACCGCGGGGACTTCGCTACCTGCCCGCATACGTCGATGCGCGCCGGCGGCTGCAGGGAAAGGCCGGCAAGGCCCTTTACGGGCAGCTCGTAGAGCGAGCCATCCTCGCCGGCCTGCACAACCCCCTGGCCGCCGCCGACTGAACGCCAGGGGCCGGTCCAAACCACCGCCCGGAGAGGCGTTCGGAATAATATCAAACTGTTAAGCCCGAGCGTATGGCCGCTCAGTCGCGCGGTTGGCTGGACGACTTCATCGTTCGGGGGGCGAGGGATCGGCCGCCCCCATTCGAGTAACGCGCGGCCGCGCCCAAGCCGAACGCGGCAGGGCGCTGTTCACGAGACATGGGCGCACTTTGCGGCAGGGCTCAGAGGCGATCAAGGCCGTCGGAGACAAGACGCAGATCGCCCGACAGCGCTACCCCGGATGTTTCATGGCCCTTCGGCTGCAACCGGCGGATCCGCAGCGCTGACGGG
>JAAZYN010000426.1 GCA_014239625.1 Myxococcales bacterium
ACCGGACACGCCAGGTCCCGACAACGGAGCGGGCGGCCCGCCTGATCCGTCGAGCCCAGGCTCGAGCGCGTGGACCGAGAGCGCCGACCAGATCGCCGTCGGCGGCGGCTTGTTCGGCGACTCCGTCGGGCTGGTCATCTATGAGCCCACCGCGCCCGGCCCGCACCCGGTGGTCGTGCTGTGCCACGGGTTCCAGCTCGGGCCCGGCAACTACGCCAGCTATGGTGAGCATCTCGCCAGCTGGGGCTTCACCGCCGTGCTCCCAAGCTTTCCGGGAAGCATCATCGCGCCGCGGACGCACGCGGAGCTCAAAGATGATCTGAAGGCGGTCCTGGACTGGGTAGACAGCGCCCTCACTCCCACCGCCATCGGGCTCGCCGGTCACTCGATGGGGGGCAAGATCGCGCTGCTGGTAGCCACCGAGGACGCCCGCCCAGCGGCTGTCTTTGGCATCGACCCGGTGGACGCGGCCCCGCCGTTTTCCTTCAACCCCGCCGACTACCCGTCGGTGACACCCGAGCTCATGCCGCAGATCAGCGTGCCCCTGGTGCTCCTCGGCGAGACCGTCGACTCGGGCGGCGGCGGCGGCTTCGGGCAGAGCTGCGCCCCGGCCGACGACAACTTCCACCAGTACTTCAGCCACGCCACGAGCCCAGCGCTGGAGATCGAAGTGGTGGGCGCCAACCACATGTCCTTTCTGGACGATCCCAACTGCGGTCTGCCGTGCCTCGCCTGCACCGCAGGCACCGATGACCCGAGCACCACCCGCGCCCTCACGCGCGGCTATATGACGGCCTTTTTCCAGGTCGAGCTCAACGACGACGCGAGCTTCCAGACCTTCTTGAGTGGCGCAGAGATGCAAGCCGACGAGGGCGCCGGGCTGGTCATCTCTGCCACGGCCAACGGCTACCCGTAGCGCGGCGCCGGCCGTCTTCGGCCGGAGGCCACGAGGGCAGCTCACGGCGACTCCGCAGCCCATCGGCGGCCCCGGCGTAGGCCAGGAGGGGCCGTCAGGTGCCGATGAAATCGATGACCACCCGAGCCAGCTCGGGGCCGCAGTCCTCTTGAAGAAAATGCCCCCCGCCTTGAATCGTGGTGTGGGGCTGATCCTTGCAGCCCGGGACCATCTTGCGGAAGAACTGGTCGCCGTGACGCGTGATCGGGTCGCTGTCGCTGAAGGCCGTCAGGAACGGCTTGTGGAACGCCATCAGAGACTTCCAGGCGGCCTGCTGCGCGGGCGTCGCCGGATCGTCCTTGGACGTCGGCACCAGCGACGGAAAGATCCGAGCCCCGGCTTTGTAGCTTTCATCTGGGAAGGGCGCGGCGTAGGCGGCCACCACGTCATCGCTCAGGTCGGTGACGGTGCCCCCCTGGACGACGCGCCCGATGTCGAACTCTGGTGAGGTGCGGCTGAACTCCTGCCACCTCAAGAACGCCTTCGGCATCTTCATCAGCCCCGTAGGCAGCCCGGTGTTGGCCGCGGTGACCGTGGCGAAGCGCTCGGGGTGTTCGGCGACATGGCGCAACCCTATGAGGCCGCCCCAGTCCTGACACACCAGGTGAATGTCGCGCAGCTCGAGGTGTTCGACCCACTCCCACAGCCAGTCGACGTGCCTCTGGTAGCTGTAGTCGCTCTGCTGAGACGGCTTGTCGCTGCGCCCGAACCCGATCAGGTCCGGCGCGAGGGCGCGAAACCCCGCCTCCACGATGAGCGGGATCATGGTGCGGTACAGGTAGCACCAGGAGGGCTCTCCGTGGAGCATCAGCACCACGGGCCCGTCACGAGGGCCCTCGTCGATGTAGTGCATCCGTAAGCCGTCGACGGTCGCGTAGCGCGGCGCAAAATCGTATCCGGGCAAGTTGTCGAAGCGTTCGTCGGGGGTCCGCAGGATGTCCATATCAGCTCCTTGGGCTGTGGCGCGCCCATCGTGGTTCGGACCACGTCGGGGGTGGGCTACCGGTGTGTGAAACGCCGCCTGTCGCCGCCGTCTACTGACAGGGCTCTCCGTTCAGAAACACCTGACCGCCGGGCACGGAGACCGCGGGGAGCCCCGTGACACAGTCCGATGACGACGGATCGGAGCAGCACGCGAGGTTGACAGCCTGGGTGTACAATACCGGTGGCGTGTCCTGCTCACAGGCTCCGGCGACGAAGGTCTTGACCACTCCCGTCCCCTGGCAGTCGAGGTTGCCCGCGAACTGGGTGAAGGAAAATGAGCCATCGGCGTTGCATCCGATGGCGTTGGCGGAGTTTTCGTGCGCCTTGCCGGTCGGGTCGACGGCGCTCCAGCCGTGGCAGTCGGCTGCGGCCATGCCGATCGGCCACAGATGGCTGTTACCGCCGGCGCAGGAGGTGTCCTGGCCCGTCCGAAGCTCGACCAACGGATAGCTGCAGGGCGACGCAGGGGGCGCAGACGGGGTGTCGGCGGCGGCGTCCCCTGGCGCCGTGTCGGCGACCCCCGCGTCCTCCATGGGTGTGTCGGGCGCGACCTCGGCGGTGTCATCGCCGACATCAGCGCTCGGGCCCTGGTCGACGATGGCGTCCGAGCCGCTCTCACCGACCTCGGACACGTCGCCGCACCCCCACATCGCCAGGCTGACGACGACGGCGCATCCAAGAGCAGCTCGAAGAGCGACAGCGGCGATACGTCTGGGTGTCATGGGAGGCTCCAAGGTGCCGTCTGGAGTCCTGCGCAAGCGCCGCGGGCCTCCGGGGCTGCATCCTACAGCACCGAGTGCACACAAGCCATGGGGGCGATGAGGACCCACGGAGGCCCGCGCGTTGGCCCTGCACCCTCGGTGAGTGAGCGCGCTCACCTTGAGTGAGGGCTTATACGCCGTTTTTCAAGACCCTGGGTCCAGGGTGCCGGGTGACCATGACCCTCGGCCGGGGTGTTTCACCCGGTCGGGCGTGTTTCACCGCTCGCCGAGCTCGACCGGTCAGCGGGACGGAGCTCCTACCTGAGCTTGGAGGCGATCCAGCGCTCGACGACCTCGATCGATGGGCCTCCGGCCGAGAGTCGCGAGACCCGTCCGTAGACCTTGTCCGGGCACTTGCCGGTGCCCGTGAACGTCTTGCTCCCGAGTTTTTTGCCGGAGCGGCGATCGTACAGGTCGACCTTCAGGTCGTGGAGCGGGATCTTCACGCTGTTCTTCTTCTTGGCGTCCGCACTGGCGTAGACGCCACACTTGCGCAGCTTCCCTCGCTCCCGCGCCGCTACGCCGACGAGGTCGACGGTCCCGATGGGCGCGCCCTTGGCCAGGTCGTCGCCGACCGCAAGCAGCCCTTTTTTGTAGGCGATGACCGCTCGCTTGGCGCCACCGGACGGCGCGGGCTCTCCGGCGAGGCGCACTGGCCCGCCGGTGACCCTCCGCAAGCGGCGAGCGAGCGGCCCAGCCACGACCACCGTCGCTTCGAAGGTCACCGGGGCGTTTCCGTGGAAGCCACCAGGCTTCGTAGTGAGTTTCCCCTCCAAAGCCAGTTCCCAGCGCCCCCGATTGGCGTTCCATCGCGCGGACGCCAGCCGCTCCTCAATGGGAACGGCCAGCTCCCCGCGACCGTCCTCGCCGAGCTCCATGCGCTGGCCTCCGAGCTCCAGGGTTGCGTCGGAGATCGATTCCGCGGTGCCCTTGAGCACACCCTTGTCCAGGAGTGCAGACCCGGAGGTCCTCCCCACGAAGCCTACCAGCCCCTTCCGCGCCCTCTTCGGCTTCCAGACGTCCAGCAGGGCCTGGGGTGCATACGAAGAGCTTCAACGGCACGTCGACCGTCTTGTTGGTGTCGCCCAAGGTCGCGGTGACCGGGACGCTCTCGAGGTCCCAGGGGAACGTGTAGCGTGACACCTTGCGCGTCCACCTGCCCGTCTTGTCCATGGTGTGCTCGTAGGGTCCGACCACTACCCTGGCACCCGGTGAGGAGCGCACATTGATTGCAACATGGCGCTTCGGGAACTTGCCCGCGTGGGCGATCGTCGCCTCGAGGCGTAGCTCCCCCGCGCCATTCTTCGACGCGCCCGCGGGGCCCGATTTTCCCGCGTCGCCGCAGGCGACCAACGTCGTGAGCACGACCATGGCGAGCCAACCCATGGCGCGGCCTCGCCGCACGATTGTGACCGCGCCCACCCACACCGCTTCGTTGCTCATCGACCATCCTTCCTGTCTTATTCGCCGGTGTTGGTCTCGGCAACACCGTAGCCTCGAAGCTTACATGGGTAGGGGGGGCGCGAAAGCAGGAGCGCTCGAAGCTCCCGGGGCCAAGCCTCGATGGGAGAGTATGGGAGAGCGAAGATCGCACACGCGGTTGGTGCCGACGCCCCGACCCGCGCGTGCGGGGAGTTGACCGAGCTGTGTGGATTGGCCGCGCATGGCATAGGTTCTGGCACACCCCGGACCCGGCGTCGTAAAAAACGAAGTATAAGCTGACACTTAACCCGGATAACTCATGGAACGTCGGGGGA
>JAAZYN010000427.1 GCA_014239625.1 Myxococcales bacterium
CGCAGCTGGCCAGCGGCTTTTGGGCGCCGTATCCCGCCCAGAGGGCCGGACGGGGCGTTGCGTCGTATGCCGCGCCGTGGAGCCCGAGCGGGCTTGGCGCGAGGCTTCGGTTTGCCCGAGGCCTTCGCTGGCCCACCCGCTCCCACGGGGTGGAGGCACACGGGGCAGAGGGGGCGGTCGGGTGTGAGCTCGAACTCGTGTCCACATGATGTGCACTGCATACGGGCGTCTATCCTGGGCCGATAAGCGCTTAAGGCGCCAAATTACCTCAATCCGTTCGAGCCTGCCAGAATCTGCCCTGGCGCCCTCACTCAGCGGTCACGTGCAGGTGGGCGACCGTCTGAGCCGGGCGCGGCGGCTGTCCCCTCGGGACCCTATAGTCGGGGGGTCCGGGTGAGCATCTGCCAGGCCGCCTTGCCCGCTTTGGCGATCTGAGCCAGCTGGTTGATCCGTCCGCCCCCAGCCAAAGCCCTCCCGAACGACTCCATGACGGCTCTCTGGCGGTCGCCGTAGGGATACCACCAGGGGCGCTTGGGCTCGAAGATGTCGAGCCGCGACTCCTCGACCACCCGCGACCAGGTGCAGTCCAGCAGCCCGGTCTCGCCGTGGCTTCTGCCGAAACCCGAATGCCCGACGCCGCCCCATGGAAGCTCCGGTTGGCCGTACAGGGTCGCGCCCACGTCGTTGATCGAGATCAGGCCCGCGCGGAGCTGCGAGGCCAGCCGCTTAGCCCGAGCCTTGTCCGCCGAGAAGACGGACGCCGTCAGCCCGCTGTCGACCGAGTTATGAAGGCGCACCGCCTCGTCGTCCCCGTCGAAGGTCGTGGCTGCCACCACTGGGCCGAAGGTCTCGTCAGTCCACACGGCGGCCTGCGTGATGCCTTCGCCGGCGACCAGGGTGGGAGCCAGCTTGGAGTCATTGGCGATAAAGCTGCCCCCGGTGGCGACGTTGAGGCCGCGGGCCGCGATATCGTCGAGGTGGCGACGGTAGACGTCGCGCTGCCCATCAAAGCAGATCTTGCCGAGATCGTTGTGGATGTCGATGCGTTCGAGCTTGTCGATCAGCAGCGCCGTAAACTTGTCTGCGACGCTGCGGTGGATGATCAGCCGCTCCACCGAGGCGCATACCTGGCCGCCGTTGAAGGTGGAACCCCAGGCTGCGGCGCTGCTGGCGTAGTCGAGATCCGCGTCTTCACACACGATCATGGCGTCCACGCCCCCGAGCTCCAGGGTGACGGGGATGGGATGCTTGGCGCAGGCCGCCATGACCTTGCGTCCGGTGGCCGCGGACCCGGTGAAGATGACCTTGTCGGGCCGGTCCCGGATGAGCTTCGCCCCCACCTTGCCGGTCCCCTGCACCAGCTGAAAGAGCCCGCTGGGGAGATCGCACGCCGCCAACGCCTCGGCCAGGATGCCGGACGATCTGGGAGTCACCTCCGAGGGCTTGAGCACCACCGCGTTACCCGCTACCAGCGCCGGCAGCGCGCCGCTGACAGGGATGAACAGGGGCACGTTCCAGGGGCTGATGATGAGGACGGTGCCGTAGGCTACCCGCTGCAACGTCGCTCTGCGGTGCGGGAACACGCTCAGCGAGAGCTGCGTGTCGGCGAGGATTCGCGGGGCGTTGCTGAGCAGCCAGCGGGCGAAGCCGATGGACGCGGAGACCTCGTGCGTCACCGCCTCGAAGACCGGCTTGCCGTTCTCTTCATGGATGAGCTGCGCGAACGCGTCCATGCGCTCGCTGAGGATGTCGATCACCGGCATGAGGCGCTGGCAGCGTTGCGCAACACTGAGCGTTGCCCACTGAGCCTGGGCGTCGCGCGCGGCGGGATAGGGCGATGTGGTCATAGTGTTGTCCCAAGGGAAAAGCGTCGTGTGGGTGACCCTCGGTCGGCGAGGGCAGGCCATCGATGTTGGCCTCGGTGATGCGCAGAGTGGTTTACGGCGCGTTGCGTCGAACCTGCCAGCGCCGGCGCAGTCGTCAGTCGCTGCGTCCACGCGCCCACCGAGGCGGTCTCCGACATCCTGCACGGTCACGGGCGAGCCGTCGAACGGCGCAGGTGTGGCGGCCACGGTGGCAGGTCCCGATGGTGGCTCCTTCGGCTGCGCGCTGCCCCACCGCGTGCGCGCTGTTGTGGTGCCGGAGTCGACGGGCGCGTGCCGCTCGGTCCACCTGTCGTGCGATCGTGGGCCCAGCGACCGACGGGCAGAGGCTGCTGTGGGATGAACCCTCCGTCACGTGTATCCTGGTCGGCGATGACGAGCGGCTCCTACTCAGTGGTCTTCGGCGGCGGCGGATGCCGGACGTTTTGGGGAGTCGGGGTCTTGGAGAGCCTCGGGTTGGCGCCGCCGCAGGAGTCAGCGGGGGTGAGCGCTGGCGCCGCGATGGCGACGATCATGGCGTCAGGCCGCGCCCAACACGCCTTGGAACGCTTCGTCTGGGCGGTCCAGCACAACCGCCGCAACGTCTACCCGCTCAACGCCGTGCTCGCTCAGCGGAGGGTCTTTCCGCATGACCGCATGTACCGGCAGGCGCTGTATGACGCTCTGGGCGCTGGAGGGTGGGACAATGTGCGCCGGTCCGGCCCGATCCGCGTCTTCATGGCGTTTGTGAAGCCAGGCGCTCCCTTTCGGCGGAGCGTGCTCCGAGCCCTGGGAGGCTACCGCAAGCGCTCCAGGCTGAGGCTCATGCATGGTCTGGAGGAGCCCCCAGCGGGCCTGGGGACGGAGACCGTCACGGTTCAGAACGCCGCGTCCATCGAGCAGGTCGTCGAGCTGATCCTGGCGTCGTCGGCGACCTGGCCCATCACGCCGCTGCCGCGCCGCGGCGGGCGCACCTATATCGACGGCGGGGCCATCGACGGGCTGCCTGTGCGCGCGCTGTCCCCCGAGGCCCGTCTGGGAAAAGTTCTGCTGTTGAGGACCGATCCGCTGCGGGCGGAGGAGCGACCTGGCACCGCGAACCGGCTCTACCTGTCGCCAGACAGGCCGCTGCCGGTGTCGATATGGGATTACGCGCATCACGAGCGCGTGCTGGCGACCTACGAGCGGGGACGCCGGGACGGGGCGCGGCTGCGCGGGCTGGTCGGCGAGTTCCTCGCGGCGCCGGTGGTGTCTCCCGGGTAGGGTTGTGGACCGTGTCTGGTCGGCGCTGACACGGCCTCTGTGGTGACTCAGGCGTCGCTGGCCGCGCGGTCGCGACGTCGGCGCCGGGCGCCTCCGCAGCGGACGCCGACCGAACTCAGCTCGATCACATCAGCCAACGCCGCGCGTTGTGCGTCGTCGACCAGGGCCTGCGTTCGGACACCGCTCGCGGAGCGGGTCCTGTAGACGCTCGACGGACGCGGTCGGTGTGTCGCGCAGGTCGTCGACCCTCGCTTCGTCACACGACGCGCTGCGTAGCGCCTCAGCCGGGTCATGACGCCGCCATGAGAGCCGTTGGCGCTCATCTCACGCGCCCGGCACGAACGCGGTCAAGACCTCGGTGATCGCTCGGCGTTGGGCGTCGTCGGTGAGTGGGCGCCGCATGCTCCGCCGGAGCATCAACGAGCCCCCCCAGCCCCGCGGCCACACGCCGCAGCGGGTGGCTCGGCGACACAGGTGGCGGTCGACGAGCACCGCCGCCAGAGGCCCGACAAGCACCCAACCCCAACCCTCGATCAACCTCCGTCCCTTGGTGGGAAGGGATTGGTCACCCGCCGTGTTCGGCGTCTTTCGGTTTGTCAACGCGTGTGAAGCACCTGTTGAAGGGCTTCGACCAGCGCAGCGCGCCGCGTGAGCCAAGGGCTGCGCCGCAGCAGCCTGGGCACGTCGACCATCTGCAGGTGCTGGGCGAAGGCGGGGGGGACGGTGCCATCGAGCGACACGATGCGCGGGGTCCGCCCGGATGCCACCGAGTAGCCGACCTCCCAGGCGCAGAAGGTCGACTCGGCCGCCTCCCGCGATAGCAGCCAGACGAAGACCGGGGCGGCGTCCATGGCGCTTTGAATCTGGCGTATCCAGTCGGCGCCAGGCGGGATGGAGTCGGCGCACACGAAGACGTCCCAGTTCAGGTAGCGACGCATGTACGCGAGGGCGTCGGTGAGGTCGGGCTCGTCGGTCACCGCGTGCGACAGGAACGTCTTGGGGAGCTGAGCATGGTCGCCGAGCGGGCCCTCCGAGGCGCCTTGAAGAGCTCCCTTGACGTCGATCCAAAGGCGCATTGGGTCGTCGGTGTGGACGCTGATGACGTCCCACCCCTCGAAGTCCGTGCTCAGCGACGGGCGGGAGCCGCCACCGAGCCAGAGCAGTTGTGGTCGGTCAGCGACCGTAACGGGGCGGCAGACCCGGAGCAGCTCGTCCAGATCGGTGCCGTCGGTCAGCGCGACAAGCGCGCGCGCGGTGGTGACCCTGGGCGACACGTGAACCGCGACCCCACTGAGCTCGCCGGCCAGTCGCTC
>JAAZYN010000428.1 GCA_014239625.1 Myxococcales bacterium
TCTGCCCGCTCGCCCGGCATTGGCGGGACCAGGCTCGGGTCGCGTTGACGGTGTCGTAGATCTTCATCCGCTCTGGTCTCCGGTGTGGTCGAGCGAGCGAGCCCGCGCCCCATGTTATCCACCCGCTGGCGATCGGCGAACTCCCGGCCCGATCGCGCTCCCTGGCGCCACGGCAGAGGAGCGGAAGGCCGAACACGGGCTCGCGTCGGGGCGCACCCGACGCGCTAGTCGAAGGAGTGGTCCTCGGTGGGGAAGGTCCGAGCCTTCACCTCTTTGACATACGCTCCGGTCGCGGAACGCACCGCCTCGGCCAAATTGGCAAAGCGCTTCACGAACCTGGGCTGAAAATCCTCGAACAGGCCCAGGTAGTCGTAGCACACCAGCACCTGGCCATCGCAGGCGGCCCCAGCGCCAATGCCGATGGTAGGAATCTGCAGCGCCTGGGTGACTTCACGCGCCAGCTCCATGGGGATGGTCTCCAACACGATGCCGAAGCAACCCGCCGCCTCGAGGGCCTTCGCGTCTTCGAGGAGTCGTTCGCGCGCTCCATTGCTTCGCGCCTGCACGCGAAACCCGCCAAACACGTTGACCGACTGCGGCGTCAAGCCGAGATGACCCATCACCGGGATCCCCGCACCCACCATCGCCTCCACGGCGGGCACCATGCGCACCCCACCCTCGAGCTTGACGGCCTGGCAGCCGCCTTCGGCGAGCAGCCGCCCGCCGTTTCGGACCGCGTCCTCGACGGAGGCCTGGTAGCTCATGAAGGGCAGGTCACCCACGATGAACGCGCGCCGGGAGCCTCGAACGACGGCCTGAGTGTGATAGACCATGTGCTCCATGGTCACCGGCAAGGTCGAGTCGTGGCCTTGGATCACCATCCCGAGGGAGTCGCCGACCAGAATCATCTCGGCCCCGGCCTCGTCCACAAGGTGAGCGAAGGTGGCGTCGTATGCCGTGACCATCGCGATCGGCTCCTCACGCTGCTTGAGCTTGAGGATGTCTCGAGTAGTCCTGCGCTTTTTGGCAACGCTATGTGGACGGTCCGTACTCACCGGTAGGTCATACAGCGCACGGGTGGATCGCGTCGACATGTTTTGTGATAGGGGTTCCGCATGCGACAGCCCTCCCAAGCCTATCTCTGCGCCCCATTGCGAACCCCCATCGGCCGCTTCGGTGGCGCCCTTTCGACGGTTCGCGCCGACGACCTGCTCGCCCACGTGTTCAGGGCCGTGATCGAGCGCCTCGACCTCGACGCAGCCGCGATCGACGACGTGATCGCAGGCTGCGCCAATCAAGCCGGCGAAGACAACCGCAATGTGGCTCGCATGGCCGCGCTGCTGGCTGGGCTGCCCCAGTCGGTACCGGGAGTGACGGTCAACCGGCTCTGCGCCTCGAGCCTCGAAGCGGTGAACATGGCCGCTCGCGCGGTGTGGGCCGGGGACGCTGACCTGCTACTCGTGGGAGGCGTCGAGAACATGTCGCGGGCGCCGTACTCCATGCCTCGAAACGCCACCGGCAGGCCGACCTTCGGCAACCTGGCAACCTACGACACGGCGCTCGGCTGGCGCTACCCCAACCCCAAGATGGAGGCGATGTTCCCCTTGGAGGCCATGGGGTGCACCGCGGAGAACCTGGTCGACACGTACGGCATCACGCGCGCCGATCAGGACGCCTTCGCCTTGGAGAGCCATCGAAGAGCCATCGCGGCGGCCGACGAGGGGCTGTTCGCCGAGGAGATCGTCGCCGTGACCGTCCCTCAGCGCAAAGGCGACCCGGTGGTGGTCGCGGTCGATGAGGGCCCGCGGCGGGGTACGTCCATGGAGAAGTTGGCGCGGCTGCGCGCGGCCTTCCGAAAAGGGGGATCGGTCACCGCTGGCAACAGCTCGACGCTCAACGACGGAGCCGCGGCGCTCGTAGTCGCCTCGGAAGGGGCGCTCAAGCGCCACAACCTCGAGCCCGTGGCGCGGGTCGTCGCGACCGGAACCGCCGGCGTAGACCCCACGATCATGGGGATCGGACCAGCACCGGCGACCCGTAAAGCGCTCACAAAGGCGGGCTGGAGCGTCAATGATCTCGATCTCATCGAGCTCAACGAAGCCTTCGCAGCCCAATCGCTGGCCGTCATCCGGGAGCTGGGGTTGTCGCCTGATGCGACCAATGTTCACGGCGGCGCCATCGCCCTGGGACACCCGCTGGGCATGTCCGGGGCGCGGATCCTCACGACGCTGCTGCACGCGCTCAAACGCAGAGACGCCGCCCGCGGGTTGGCGACGCTTTGCGTCGGCGTGGGCCAGGGAGTCGCGACGTTGGTCGAGGGAGCCTGACGCCCACGAGCGACAGCGTCATCAAAAGTAACTGTTGACCAGATGCGGTGCCGTTGCTAAAAGCCGCCGACCCGCATCGAGCGAACCGAGAACAACGGACGGAGCCCCACGTGGCAAATCACAAACAAGCCATCAAGCGCCACACTCAGAGCCTCAAGCGCAACGCGCGCAATGGGTACTTCAAGACCACCTGCCGCACCTACGTCAAGGCCGCCCGGCTGGCGCTGGCCGAAGGTGACAAGGGGGTCGCGGCGCCGGCCGTCCAGAAGGCCGTCGCCATGCTCGACAGGACCGCTGGCAAGGGCATCATCCCGAAGAATCGTGCGAATCGGGTCAAAGGCCGTCTGATGGGCCAGCTGGCCCGCCTGTAGCATCTTGATGTTGGCGCGCAGGCTGCGCCGACATCTGAGCGCGGTGTTCAACACCCGTGCTTCTTTGATCGCACTCGTCCTCGCGGTGGCCGCCGCAGGGACGCTGTGTTTTGTGCCCGGCTTCAACGCCCTCAACTATTACTCGTCGTTGGCCATGGCGCTGGTCCTGTCGCTGGTCACCGGAGTAGCTGCAGCGGTAGGGGCGTGCCGCATGCGCGTCGAGCTGGCGCCCGACGGCGACGCCCAGCTCAGCTCACCATTTGTCCGCAACGCGACCATGGGCTTCGCGATGGCGATGGCGGGAGCGGTGCCGCTGCTGGGCAACGCGCTCTTCGTCAAGAACTGCGATCTGCTCGAGGGGTTCGGCTTCTACCTGATCGGGGCGACCGCCTCGGCCCTCTTCGCCAGTCAGCTCGGGACAGCGCTGGGCCTGCTACGCTGGACGCGACGGGGTTGGCTGTCGGGGCTCTTGTTCGTCGCCGTGTTCTTTAGCTGGGTGGCCTACGACCTGGCGCACTTCTACAACCATCCGCCGATCTTTGCGTACAACCCGTTCGCCGGGTTCTTCAACGGCGCCATCTACGACGACCTCATCGAGGTTGACGGGCGGCTATGGCTGTACCGCCTCAACAACCTCGCTCAGGTCGGCCTGATCTGGTCCCTGAGCGCCCTGATGGTAGGCTCCAATCTCGAGTGGCTGGGGCGCAACGCGACGCGCGCTGGAGTCCGCGCCTGGACCGCGGTCATCATCTCGCTGCTGATGGTCAGCGGTATGTATGGCGCACGAGGCGCGCTGGGCTACGAGATGAACCGCGAGAGCATCGCCAACACGCTGGGTGGCCGGCTGGGCGACGACCGGCTGGAGATCGTCTACGACCGCCGCACCATAAGCCCCGACGCGGCGGCATTAATCTTCGAGGACCATCAGTTCCGGCTCCACCAGCTCGAGGCGCTGCTCGGCGATACGTATGATCGCAAGATCGTCAGCTACGTGTATGCAAGCAACGCGCAGAAGCGTCGACTCATGGGAGCCCATCGGGTCTTCATCGCCAAACCATGGCAATCGGAGATCCACGTCGCCGCCGTCGCCTATGCCTCGCCGATCATTCACCACGAGCTAGCCCACGTCGTGTTGGGCAAGTACGCAGAGGGGATCTTCGCCGTGCCCTCGGTGGCCGTGTTCTTTCCACACGTCGCGCTGGTCGAGGGTGCCGCTGAGGCGATGGAGTGGTACGGCGGTCAACTGACCGCGCACCAATGGGCTGCGGCCATGCGCAAGGAGAACATCGCGCCGGATCTGGCCAGCATCCTCGGCCCGGAGGGGTTCTGGAAGCAGTCGGCCAGCAAGGCATATACCCTGGCAGGGTCGTTTATCCGCTGGTT
The DNA here is from genome assembly GCA_014239625.1 of Myxococcales bacterium. Classification (GTDB taxonomy): domain Bacteria; phylum Myxococcota_A; class UBA9042; order PHBI01; family JAAZYN01; genus JAAZYN01. The sequence goes on from JAAZYN010000428.1 coordinate 4,082, forward strand.
GTTGGACACAGGGGGGCCCGATAAGCTCAAGGCGGCCTACCGCGCTGGCGACTTCGCGACGGCATATGGGCGCCCGCTGGCGCTTCTGGTGGACGCATGGGAGAGCTTCCTCGACACTGAGGTGTCGCTGCCGCAGGAGGCCATGGACCTGGCCCGGGAGCGTTTCTCTCGCAAGGGCGTGCTGATGCGCGTGTGCCCACTGGAGATACCGCGCGTCGAGGCGCAGGCCACGCTCTCTGCACAGCGCTCAAAAATTGCGTTAAGCGCATTTTGCGCTTCTACGGCAATTCCTGGG
>JAAZYN010000429.1 GCA_014239625.1 Myxococcales bacterium
GCTCCTGCACGCCGAAGAAGCCGTTGCTTGTGTCGATGGGGCAGCGCCCCGTCGCCAGCGTGATGAGCGTCACGCCCAGCGCCCACACGTCGCAACCGAAGCCGTAGGGCGCGCCGCCGGCCGCCACGTACTCACGGACCGCGGCGGCCCCGGTGGGATGCAGCGCGCCGCCCGCCTCGAGGGAGTCGGCCAGCGCAGGGTTCAGCCAGGTGATCCCGGTGCCTCGGTTGTCGGTGGCGCTGGGCTCGGAGTGGAGCCCCCAGGACCGGTACGCGCCCGCCTGGAGCCAGCCGGCGAGAGCTTCGGGCTCCGTCGGCACGGTCGAGGCGGTCAGGTCCTGTGCGCCCACCTGACATCCTGGCGGCCACGCGGCCACCAGACCACCCATGACGACCGCGCTCAGCAGACCGATGGCGCGGCCTTCAAGGGAGCGCGCCACCGGCGATCCAGTCCTTGAGCAGCTGCGCGTCCGCCGGCGCCAGCCCGGTGCTCCCCTGGGGCATCTTGTCCACGCAGGCCGTGGCGGGGTCGCGCTCGGGGTTGCGAGCTCGGAGCCACACGATGGACTGATCGGGCTCCCCCGCGACCACGCGCTTGGTGAGGCTGCAGGCGGGGAGGAACGCGTCCACCCCGACGAGGTTGTCGTACGCCGCGCTCTGGCTGGACATATCCAGCCCACCGGCGCCGCTGCCGTGGCAATATCCGGCCGTGCACCCCTGGGGGATCAGCAGGTCGGACCACACCGTGGCAAAGCTGGCGGTGTTGGCGACCTGGTCACCGCCGGTGTCTGTGGCCGCCTGATCGCCGCCGGTGTCTGTGGCCGCCTGATCGCCGCCAACGTCGGTGGCCGCCTGATCGCCGCCAACGTCGGTGGCCGCCTGATCGCCGCCAACGTCCGTGGCCGCCTGATCACCGCCGGCGTCCGTGGCCGCCTGATCGCCGCCGGCGTCCGTGACCGCCTGGTCGCCACCGACGTCCACCGACGCGTCCACCGTCGAAGATTCATCGGGGCACGCCGCCATGGCCGCGATGAAGATCCCGAAAACACACACATGGACACACTTTCCGAGCACGATCGTTCTCCTGTCGAGGGGTCGCGAAGCCGCGCGACGTCACCACCTGCCAGCGCTCAGCATAGCGCAAAACACGCCGCCGCGACGACGACCCCGTGGGCGTGAGCCTTCGAGCCGCCCCAGGCGGCGCCCGGCTGACCCGCTCACGTCAGTCCCCGCAGGCGTCCAGGATACAGGCGCTGCCCGGACCGTCGGCGACGCACGACGCCCCCTCTCCGCACTCCGCGTCGGACTCGCACAAGATCACGCTGCAGTAGTTGTTTTCGTCGCTGAACGCGGCCAGACAAAAGGTGGCCTCCCCGTTTTCGGCGCACTGGTCGCCGTCGGCGGTGCAGTACGTGCCCACCCCGAGGCTGTTGCCCTCGGCGCCCTGGCTCTGGCAACCAGCGCCGGTGGCGCCGGCCACCTGAGGCGTCGCGTCGTCGGAGTCACAGGTCATCCAGCCGTCGCCCGGGGTGTAATACATAAAGGTGACGCACATCTCCTCGGGCCACTCCAACGCGTCCTCGGTGGGGTTGTCCCAGCTGCACGTCATCCGAAGCACGTCGCCGGCCGCCAACACGATGGGCTCCTGATAGCTCTGCACCTCGGGGTTGTCGCGCAGCGACGGGCCGTCGGTGGCGTGATATTGCAGCACCGGCGGCTGACCCTGTTTGACGACCTCGAGCTCGAACAGCACGCCGTAGTCGTGGGTGTGCCCGAGCAACATGTGCAGCTCGATGTCGCGATCGATGGTGCACTCCTTGACCCGCGTGTAGCCTTCGGCGCCCGCTGGGACGCTGAAGGCGCTGTCGATGAGGGCGAAGGAGTCGGCGATGACCGGCGCGTCGTCGAGGGTCGTCAGCTCCAGGTCGATGGCGTCCATGACCGTCCGCGAGGTGGGCGCCACGTTGATGTAGTGTGACTGGACGACGAGCTGCTCGCCCTTGCGAACCCGCAGCGCGAGCCCATCCTTCAGGCGAGTGTCGACGCCCCCTGCCCCGCCGGCGCCGATGACGAACCGCAAGCTGCTCATGTCGATGTCGTCGCAGGGCACCGACTCGCCCACCTCGCGGTGCACCACGGAGACGAACAGCCCCACGTGATGTCCGCCGTCCATCTGCATCCCATTGGCCTTGCGCACCAGCAGGGTGTCCTCGGTGACCTCCAGGAAGCTGCACATGATCTGCTCGGACCCGGGCTCGAGCACCAGGGGCGGCGTGATGATGCGCTTGATCAGGGCGTCTGGGCTCTCCGCCGGCAGGCACGCCCGCAGCCCCGCCTCGTCGCTGGCGTCGCAGGCGACGTAGTTACCGCTGTCGGGCGCCGGGACCCACTGCACGTCCAGCCCTCCGGCGGGCCCGTCCTTGGGCGCACCGGCGACAATCCAGGCCTCCACCTGCTCCAGCGTGGTCTCGGCGAGCACCTGGGCAGACGCGAGCGGCATCCGGGCGCCAAAACCCGACAGCGTGAGCGCGTCGGAGGAGGCGCGCAGCTTGCGGAGCAGCAGGGACGTCTCCGGATCCCCCGGGGCCACCCGGCTGAAACCCGCGGCCAAGGCGGGCCCGTTGGTTGGCGGCGCGTCGACGAGCTGTGCGTAGGCGCCGTCCAGGGTGTCGAAGGTCAGGTTCGCGCTCCCCACAGCCCCGCTGTGGCACGCCGCCGACGCGCAGGACGGCTCGAACACTTCGGCGTAGAGCTGCGCGAAGGTCGGCGGGCCGAGGTCGACCGGACCTGGGCTCACGTCCTGGGCGCAGGCTGACAGCGTCAGCGACACAGCGAGGGGGATGAGTCGGGACATGGTTCTCTCCGCGGGGCGGTGGCGAGGGCGACATTGTGTCACCCGCGGCCACATTTCGAAACACCCAACCCTCACGCCACCCCGCAGCGAGGAGCGTCCGCATACCCATCACGAGCTATCGAAACCCGGGCCTCCAGGGCGTATAGTGGGCGTCCCTGCCGACCGGAGAGAGCGTCCATGCCATCACACACCCTGCGCTGCCTCGGGATCGTGGCTCTGGCCTTGTCGGGCTGCCCCGACGCCGTGGAAAGCGGCGCCGTCGGTGAGCCCGTAGGCTCTCCCTGCGCCGCCGACGAGGAGTGCGCCAGCGGCTACTGCAACGCCACGTGTGCCACACCGACCGCGCCCACCGCCGTCATCGATGGGCCCCGCGTGGTGGTCGTGGGGGTCACCGCGAACCTCGACGGGGCGGGCTCGTCTGCCTCCAAGGAGGGCCCTGTGACCCACGCCTGGACCCTGACGACCCGGCCCGGCGGCGCGGCGGCCACCCTGAGCACCGCCGACCAGACCCAGACCGCGCTCACGCCAGACGTCGCGGGCGTCTACGACGTGCAGCTCGTGGTCTCCGACGGCGACCTGACCAGCGCCCCCGCCTCGCACCTGCTGCTGGTGTTGGGCGCCGAGGGCGAGCTGCCCAAGACCCCGGACGGTGACCCCTGCGCGGTGGACGTCGAGTGCGCCAGCGGGCTCTGCGACACCGGGGCTTGCGGCGCCAACGGCCCGCCCGTCGCGGCGGTCGGTGCCCCTGTGTTCGTGGACCCGGGTGAGCGGGTCACGCTGGACGCGAGCGCCTCTTCGGACCCGGACGGTGACCCCCTGACCTACTTCTGGCAGATGCGCCAGGCGCCGGCCGGCTCGGTGGCGGTCCTGGACACGACCGACGGGACGCAGCCCTCGTTCACCGCGGACCTCTCCGGCACCTACGCCATCGACCTGTGGGTCAACGACGGCATGCTGTCGAGCACCAGCGCCACCCAGGTGGTCATCGCCGACGCCCTCTACGCGGGGCCCGGGCACCCCACCGGGAGCCCCTGCACGCTGGACGGCGAGTGCGCCAGCAAGGACTGTGACGCCGGCACCTGCAAGGCCAACGCGCCCCCCATCGCAGACGCCGGGCCCCTGCAGTACGTGGTCGTTGGCGCGACGGTGCAACTCGACGGCGCCCAGTCCTACGATCCCGAAGGCGGGACCCTGACCTATGAGTGGGGGATCCTGGAGGCTCCCGAGGGCTCGACCGCGCAACTGGACGCCAGCGCGGTGGTGTCGACGACCTTCACCGCCGACAGGGTCGGCGTCTTTCTGGTGAGGCTGGTGGTCAACGACGGGGTCCACAGCTCCGCGCCGGCCATCGTCACCATCGCCTCGGGGATCAGCGAGATCCCCGGCGCTCAGGGGGATCCGTGCACCGCCAACACCCAGTGCGCCTCGCTGATCTGCGCGGGCGAGCAGTGCGTCGACAACCAGCCGCCGACGGCTGACGCGGGCGTGGCGCAGCTCGTCTATGTGG
>JAAZYN010000042.1 GCA_014239625.1 Myxococcales bacterium
ACCCCGTCAGGTCCACCTCGTTGTTTCGCACCCTGATGTCGTTCGGGTAGGGGAGCCGAAAGAACTCGCTGACGTCGTCCCGCGGTAGCTCGAAGTAGAAGCGAATCGGCCCGGTGTCCGGCTCCGTGGAGCAGCTGGTCGCCGTGACCCCTGGCCATGGGATGAGACCAAAGTTGCCGTTGGCTCGGGCGCACACGCCCGTGTCGTCACAGCTCAGGCCACCGAGGCAATCGCTGGTGGTCTGGCAGGGCGTGTCCACGTCGCCCGGACCAGCCGGGGAGCAGTAACCGGTGAGCCCAGCGGAACGGCAGAAGAACTCCTTTTCGCACTCCGCGCCGGTGGTACAGGCGTCTCCATCGACACCATCTCCGGCCTCCGCGCAGGCGCCCGCCACGGAGCAATACAGCCCAGGTTGACACTCCCCGCTCGCGATGCAGGGCGTGTTCTTGGGCTTGTCGTCGATCATCGTGCACACGCTGTCGAAGCACAGGAGGTTGAAGTCGCACTCATCGCTATCTGTGCAGGCCTCTCCGATGCGCAGGTTCTCCACCACCACGACATCGGCGACAGGCGGTTGCACGTCACTCGGGCAACCCCCTAGACCGGGGAACGCCGTGACCATCCACGCAGCGCAAAGGACCTGACGCATCTCTTTCTCCTTGAGTCTGGCGAAGCCTAGCACCGAGCCCACGTCGAAGAAACAGGAGCCGCTCCCAACATGGCGTCGGACGCAGTAGCATCGCACCGCGCTTTGATCTAAGGTGCGCGCCGCATGGCCAGGCCCTCGTCGATCCGTGAGGAGGTCACCAACCTCCCAAATCTATTGACCTTCGGTCGCATCCTCGCGATCCCGCCGGTCATGCTCCTCATGCTCCAGAACACCCCCGAGAGCAACTTCTGGGCGACCGCGCTGTTCAGCTTGGCTGCGATAACAGACTGGCTCGACGGATACCTCGCCCGCAAGCGTGACCTCGTCTCCCTGCTGGGCAAGCTGCTGGACCCACTCGCTGACAAGCTGATCGTGTTGGCGGTGTTGGTGACGGCGGTCCAGCTCACCGACGCCGCGGGTGAGCCTCACGTGCCCGGGTGGTTCGTCGTGGTCTTGCTGTCGCGCGAGCTGTCTATCTCCGGGCTACGGGCCATGGCCGCGAGCGAGGGCCTGGAGATCGCGGTCGTTCGCACCGGCAAGTGGAAGACCGCGCTACAGCTGTGCGGGCTCGTGGGCGTGATTATCCACTACAGCTACCCCGTGGACTTCTTGTTCACCACCGTGTCGGTCGACTTTGGCGCACTTGGTCTGGCGCTGCTCGCGGTCTCCATGGTGTTCAGCCTGATCAGCGCTGGGGCTTATTTCAGCCGTTTTCTGCGAGCGGTCGTCGCTCCCAGACCCGACGAGGGTGAAGCGTGATGTGCCTTCTGAACGTCCCCGCGGCGTGTTGGGGCATCTGCCTCTTCGCGTGCGTGAGCCCGTCCTGCGACCCGGACACCCCGCCGCCTCCGTTCGTCGTCAGCGAGTGCCTCGATTGCTCGGCGACCGACGAGCTCGATCGTTGCTCTGACGGTCAGGACAACGACGAAGATGGCTTGGCCGATTGCTCCGACCCCGACTGCATCAAGGCATACGTCTGCAGCGCGGTGGGGCCAGAGGACAACGCCGCCTGGTGTGATGACGGCTTCGACAACGACGGCAACGGGTACACCGACTGCGGTGACTTCAGCTGCATGCAGACAGCCGCGTGCCGCACCGAGGTTCAGGAGCCCGACGAGGTGAGCGATGCGCAGTGTAGTGACGGCGTCGACAACGACTGGAACGGCTACTTCGACTGTGGAGACTTCAGCTGTGGAGCGGCCGCCGGCTGCGAAGGAGCGGACTCCAACTGCGACGACGGCATCGACAACGACGGCAACGGCTACACCGACTGCGGTGACTTCAGCTGCTCCCAGAACTCCAACGTGACGGTGTGCCAGTGACCGCTCTCAGACTCCACGACAAGGTAGCCATCGTGACCGGCGGAAGCCGCGGTATCGGTAAGGCGATCGCCTCGGCCTTCGCAGCTCAGGGCGCTCGAGTCATCATCTCGTCGCGAAAGCAGCCGGGCCTCGACGCGGCCGCCGCCGAGATCAACGCGAGCGGCCCACCACACCCGGTCGTCCCGCGAGCGTGTCATGTGGGTAAGACCGAGCAGGTCGATGCGTTGATCCGCTGGGCCGAGGCGGAGGTCGGCCTGGTCAACGTGCTGGTCAACAACGCCGGCACGAACCCCTACTTCGGGCCCCTGCTCAACGTCGCAGAGGCGGCCTGGGACAAGACCTTCGAGGTGAACCTGAAGGGCCCCTTCGAGGCCACCCGCCGAGTCTGTAAGCGTCTCATGGCGGCCGGGGAGGGGGGCTCGATCATCAACGTGTCGTCGATCCTGGGCCGCCACGCGTCGCCGATGCAGGGCGTCTATGGGATGACCAAGGCATCTCTCATCAGCATGACGCAGACCCTGGCGACCGAGCTGGGAGGGGCGGACATTCGCGTAAACGCCATCGCGCCGGGTCTCATCGAGACCAAGCTGGCGGGGGCGATGCTCGGCTCCAAGCAGATCATGGACCGCTACTTCGATCACACCGCCCTGCGCCGCACTGGCAAGCCCGAAGAGCTGGCCGGGGTGGCGCTGTTTTTGGCCAGCGACGCGTCGAGTTACATCACCGGTCAGACGATCTACGTCGACGGTGGATACGCGAGCGTTTGACCGTGGGAGCACGCCACATCGCGGTCACCGGGGCATCCAGCGGGATCGGTGAAGGGTTGGTCCGCCATTACGCCGCCAAGGGGTGGAAGGTCAGCATGGTGGCTCGCCGCCGCGAGCTGATGGAAGCGCTGGCCGCCGAGATCCCGCAGGTCGACACCTTCGTGGCTACAGCAGACCTGACCGATCTGGAGCGCTGCACCGGGTGGGTCGGAGAGGCTGAAGCGGCTCTGGGGCCCATCGACGTCTTGGTCAACAACGCAGGAGCGCAGTATGTCGAGCCGGCCCTCGGCGTCAGCGACGCGCGCGCTGAGCGGCTGTTCGCGCTCAACGTGCTGGCGCCCATGCGCTTGGGTCGGTTGGTCGGCGAGTCGATGGTACGCCGAGGTGCAGGAGCGCTCGTCAACATCGCCAGCGTCGCGGCGATCACGCCGACGCCGCACATGGCTCACTATTCGGGGACCAAGGCTGCGCTGGCGATGTGGTCGGAGGTGCTCCGCTCCGAGGTCGCCCCGGCCGGCGTCCACGTGCTCACCGTCTATCCTGGGCCTGTCGCGACGCCACTGGAGGCCGCTGCCCGCGAGCGGGTGGAGTCGAGTGTCTTGCTCGACACGATGCCCACAGGCACGACGGCCGAGCTCGCGGCGAAGATCGACGCGGCCCTGGGGCGTTCCAAGGCGCGGCTCATCTACCCCGCGTTCTATGCCACGGCGCGGTACTTACCAACGGTGTCCCAGTGGGTCTCCGAGAAGTTGGCGCCCAAGTCCAGACGTGATGAGGAGCGCCCATGAGTGAGGTGGTCACCATCACGATGGACGGCCCAGGGAAGAACTCTCTGGGTTCGTCGATGTTCGAGCACCTGCAGAGCTCATTGCGGGCCGCCGCTGGGCGACCGGTGTTGATCACCGGAGCGGGTGACGCCTTCTCTGCGGGGCTCAACCTGCGTGAGGTGGCGGGGCTCACGACCCGCGAGGCGCTGGAGAGTTTTCTGCGCTCCCTCGACGCGACCTGCGCGGCGCTCTTCGACTACCCTGGGCCTACCGTGGCCTGGGTCAACGGTCACGCCATCGCCGGTGGCTGCGTCGTGGCGCTGTGCTGTGACGTGCGAGTGGCTACGGACCACGCGCGCTGCCGGGTTGGGCTCAACGAGGTCCCCCTCGGGTTGGCGTTCCCACCCAAGATCATGGCCATCCTGAAGCATCGCGTACCTCGCCGTCACATCCGCGACGTGGTCCTCGGTGGGTCCCTCGTGTCGACGTCGAGGGCTGTGGAGTGGGGGCTCCTCGACGAGGTCAGCGACCGCGCCAGGGAGCGCGCCGAGGAGCGGGCTGCGGCCCTCGCGACCCACAGCGCTACCGCTTATGCGGCGGCCAAGGCGGAGCTTCAATGGGGGGTTACGGCCTCTGCCGACGCCGCCTCGGATCTGCGATTCTATCGGGACCTCATGCCGATGTGGTTGTCCGAGGAGGTGCGAGCTCACCTGCGCAAGGCCATGGGGCGCTGAGCGCTGTCAGCGCGAAGGGGGAGACGTCGCGCTGCTGAGCCTGGCGCGGACCGGAGCCTGGTGACGTCGGCTTCGACGCACGCCGAGCCAGCCGCAGGAGCACGCGCCTGCCAGCGCTGCGGATCCGCCGGTCGCCGCCGCAGCGGCGTGAACGGGTTCGAACACGCTGAGGTGTCCGGCGGAGCCGCGTCCTGGGCCCCACCCGAGGGCACCCGAGCTGACGCTGCGCCGCGCCTTGCGAGGGGGGGGCATAGGTCTGATAGTGACCTCGCGTGACCGCAACCAAGCGACATAGGGGCGGTGTCCCTGCAGGCTTTACCCTGGAAAGCCGGCTCGCCGTTGGAGGGATGGCCGAGCTGTTCCTCGTGCGCCCGGTCACTGGCGGGGATCCGGTGGTGCTCAAGCGGCTGTTGCCCCACGCGAACCCTGAGATCGACCGCCTGTTCCGGCGCGAGGCCGAAGCATTGGCGGCATTGAGCTCGCCTTACATCGCGAGCTTCATGGGCTCGGGGCCCGGCTACCTCCTGGTCGAATACGTCGACGGGTGCGACCTCGCGACGGTCCTTCGACACCTGACCCGGCGCGGTCAGCGGCTGCCGGTGGGGGCTGCGTTGCGCCTCGTCGATGACATCCTCGCGGGGGCGGCGGCGCTCCACGCGGCGGGCCTGGTTCATCGCGATCTCAATCCACGCAACGTCATGGTCGGGCGCGACGGTCGCGCACGTCTCATCGATCTCGGGATCGTAAAGCGGCCGGCCTTGGACGAGAGCACCGTCGATGGTCTCAAGGGCACCCTGGCGTACATGGCGCCCGAGCAGCTGGCTGGCGAGCCGGTGAGCGCCGCCACCGATGTCTACGCCATCGGCCTCATCGCCTACGAGCTCCTGGCGGGGGTCAGCCTGGCGCCATCGGGGGTGTCCCTGGCCGAGCTCGGCGCGCTGAGGAGTCAGCTCCCCCAACCGGCGTCAGCGTTCGGGGCGCCCAGGAGCGTCGATGATGCGTTGGGTGCGGCGTTGAGCCCGTCGCCCGGCCGCCGCCCGGAATCCGCCGCCGCCCTCCGGGAGGCGTTGTCAGGAGCGGCCCCCGCGGACCACCGGCAGGCTATCGCCGAGGCGGTGGAGGCGGCCGCGCGCTCTCGAGGGGCGGTCGGGTCAGCGCACACCATCCTGCCGGACTCCGCCCCAGTGACTCCGCCGTCGCCGTCGCCGTCGGTCAGCCGGGCGCTGATTGGGGCGCTCGCGGTCGGGCTGATCCTGGGCGGCGCGATGCTGGGGTGGTTGGTTGGGCGCGGTGGGGAGGCATCGAGCGATCGCGCCGAAGGCTCAGGCAGCTCAGCGCCGCCGCTGCGTTCGGGGGCCTCCGGACCAAGCGGCGCGCTCGGCCTCGACATTGAATCGTCGAGCGACAGAGTGTGGACCGTCAAGGTGCGAGGCCGACAGCGGCACACCCCCTTCAGCCTCGAGCGCCTGCGACAGGGGGCCACGGTCCTGCGCATCCTGGGAGCGGATGGCACGTCGAGAGGGGCGATACGACTTCGCAAGACGGGCGGCCGACTGGTGGTGGCCGGTCGAGCTGGGGTGGACTGCGGACGAGCGCGTCGGGCGCTGCGTCACGGGGGCTCGTTGGAGTGCCGGGTGCCCAGCGAGGGAGGGTTGAAGCTGTCACGCCGCTGACCCGGCCGTGGCATGCCCATTCGGCGACAAACCGGCGGGTCTGCAGCGATGGGCCCGACTTCCCTGCGGCTGGTGTGATGGTTGTCGCCTACGAGGTCACCCGCCACCGGTTGGCGCTGCGCCGGGGTCTCCGTCGAAGTGCCATGGATAAGGAGAGCGGCCTGTTCGGAGCCCACCTCTGCTCACTCAGAAGCTCCCGTGGACTCCGACGGTGGGCGTCGGCTCTTGGCCCGACGCGCTGACCGAGGGGCCTATCTTCACGCTCGCGTCCGCGGCGTCCGAGGGCCGCGGGTCGGTGTCACGCTGTCGGAGGTAGAGCTCCCAGGTGCGCTCCATCGGGAACCGATACTCGGTAAGCAGATACACCGCCATCGCGACCAGGCCCACGCCTGCCACGAAGCTGGAGGCGGTCGTCGCGTCGTCGTCGCTGGCGCTGGTCAGGCCCATGACACCAGGGATGAGCATCAGCGCCCCACCGCCAGCCATGAGCCCCCCGTTCACCAAGCGCACCGCGGCGTAGCGCTCGACCAGGGCTTCGAGCCGAGCCTCCGCCGCGGCCATCCCGTGCGCACGCTGCTTGTCCGTCGCTGCTGACAGCTCCTGGATCTCGGTCAGCAGCCGGTCACTCTCTTTGGCCGTGAGCAGGGTCGCCATCCCACTCGCCAGCATCAGCGTTCCTGCGCCAAACGACGTCGCCAGCGCAACCCCGCGGCGGCTGCCTGTGAGGTTTCTGTCCAACGCCAGGGCGGTGCCGAGGCCCAGGCCCGACAGCGACCCGCCCACGGACAACAACCCCACGTAGGTGTTGCCGTCGCGCTCTAGCGCCACGGCGGTCTGCAGGTGATGTTGGAGCCGCGCGACGTCCCTGATGGTGGCGGAATAATGAGCTGGCTCCTGCCGCTTGGAGGTCTCCGCGAGGTAGCGCGTGTATGCGCGGCGACCGTGAGGTCTGGCGAACAGCCGTCCAAATGCGCTGCCCCCTGTCCCGCGTGCTCTGGAGGCGTCTTGCGTCAGAGGGAGGGCCTCGAGGTCGCCAGACGGGGTGTCGGCGCCCAGCACCTTCACCCGTCGGGTCGGCCGCTTGTTGCCAGCGGCCGGGCGCGTCTCCTCTACGGTGTAGCGTCCACGCTTCGGGAGGTGCAGCGTAAGCGCCGTCCCGCCCTCTTTGTGCGCGTCCAACAGCCGAACGCCGTTGTTGTCTCGAATCGTCAAGCGGCGCTCACCGCTGCTCGAGACGGTGATGGCGCGCGCCGCCGACCGCTTCCCCCACACGGCCACCGTGTTCCGCGCCAGGTTGGAGGGTCCGCGAGCGTAGACCTTCGGCCGGTACAAGGGGTTGACGAGGGTGCTGTTGGCCGTTCGGATGAACGCGGCCAACTCGGAGTAGGTCACCCGGCCGTTCAGGTCCACGTCGGCCGCGCCGCGCAGCCCAGAGCGCACGACGTAGCTGAAGATACCCGACTGCAGCTGACTCCACTCGTAGGTCGCCCCCTCCGAGCTGGTGCTGATGAGGGCCCCGACGTTGGGGTAACTCTTCAACAGCGTCGGCGCTCCCTCGCTCACCCAGCGTTTACCTCCCGGCTTGCGGGCGTTGAGCATGAACCACGAGTTGCAGCTGTCGAGCAGAAGGTGGACCCGAGCGGTCTTCAGCCGAGCCAGGATGGCGTCCAGGCGAGACGCTGTCAGCGGGCCGTCGGCGAGCTCGATGAAGCCCCCCGTCTCGGCCACGTCTCCGTGGCCGGCGAGGACCAGGTAGACCTCAGCGGTCTTGCCCTCTCGTCGGGCAGCGATGACCCGCTGGGCGGTCTCGTCGATAGCTGCCTCGAACCGAGCCAGGGTAGGGGCTCGCGCTGTGGCGGCCCAGCTCGGAAACAGCAGGCGGCTGCCGGCGTCGAAGCGGGTCAACAGGGTCACGTTTCGCCGCCCCAGCAGGTCGCTGAATAGCTCCGCGTACTTCGCCCCGTCGTCGTCGGCGTAGTGCAGATCTGGGCGCGCCAGGGTGAGGCTGCGGTTGTTGGTGGCGATGACCGCGAAGGCGGGACTCTCTCCACCGCGCGCACCGGCTGCTGAGGTGGTGACGCTGACCGTCACGAGCGCGGTGAAGGCTGTGACGAGATGCCCGGCGGGGATCGGCATGAAGACCTTGGGGCTAGTTTTCAGGCGGCTTTGAAGATGTCGCTGGGACGTGTTTGAGGGACAGGCGCACCATTTCACCGATCGGTGGAGGTCGTTTCAAGGCCCCGTTCAGCCCGTGGCGGCTGATCAGCTGCTCGATGGTAACGACGTCAACGGGCGAGTCCATGAACAGGGCCACCACCTCGAACGCGCCCGGCGCCGGAGCCACCGGCGTCACGCCCTCCTTCAACGCCAGCTGGTGGGCGCCAGCGGCGATGGGGAGGGAGGTGGGTCGCGCGCGGGCGTTCGTCCAGCCAGGGTAAAACCAGTGCACGTCCCCTCGAGCGTCGACACCCAACAGCATGAACTGCCGATCGGGCCCGTAGTTGCTGATACGGAATCGAAACCCATGGGTGGCGTCGACCCGCGCTGCGTCCTTCAGCGGGGTCTCCCCGTGGGGGCCGGAGAAGACCTCCAGTGACGAGCGCGTCGCGGCCTCCGGCACGGTCCCCGATCCCCGAGCGGTGAACTCCGGCGCCGGCGTCGTCTGGGGGGGGCCGCCTGGCTGAATCGCCACCACCGCCGCAGCCATCACCGCCGCTACGGCCACACCGCCGCCGAGCCAGCTGGTCCATCGGCGTCTCGCGGGGCGCGGCGTCCCCGCAGCTTCGATGCGCCGCATCACGTCCCCGAGGAAGTCGGCGTCGCGCGGCTCGCCCAGCGCCGCCGGGAGCGCCGCCGCAGAGGCCTGGAGGCGGGCGAAGCGGGCTCGGCAGCGCTGACAACCCGGAAGGTGCGCTCGCACGGCGGTCGCGCGGTTCTCACTCACCTCGCCGTCGAGCAGCGCGGCGAGCTCCACGCTCAGCGGGCAGTCGGCCCCCGCGAAGGGATCGGGGCTGTCGGTGTGCGCGCTCATCGACCGCCCCTCGCTGGCCGCGCCGGCTCGACTTCGGGTGGCAGGAGCGTGGCCAGGCGTTTGAGACCGTAGTGGACGCGGGAACGTGCCGTGGACTCGGTCCGCCCGATCACCGCGGCGATGTCCTCATACGGCAGGTCTTCGACGAAACGCATGACGAGCGGCACTCGGAACTTCTCCTCCAGTCGGTTCAGCGCGCCCAGGACCAGGCCTCGGATCTGCGCTGCCTCGAGGAGGTCTTCCGGACCCGGGCCTCGGTGTGGCGGCTCCCGGGCAGGTGTCTCGTCTTCCCTGGCGGAGGCGCGCCGGTCAAGCCCCAGCGCCATCCTCAGTCGCCGCCGTCGGTTATGGGAGCGGCTCATGTTCCGGGCGATGGTGAACAAGAACGCCTTGAAGCGTCCGTTCGGGGTGTAGCGGGCGCGCACCGACCAGACCTTCAAGAGCACGTCTTGGGACAGATCTCGTGAGACCTCGTCGTCGGCGACGATACAGGCGCAGAACCGACGAAGCGCCGGTTCGTACCGCTGCACGAGGTCCGCATAGGCGGTCGCGTCGCCGGCGGCGGCCCGAGTCATCAGCATGTCGTCTGAAGGTCTGGCGTCCAACCGGTCGTCCGCCTCGTTTGTCACGGAGGTCACCAATGTGAGGCTGGGCAACATGACCACCTAACGCCTGGCATGCTCCGGCGTTGAAGTCATCGTAGTCGCCCGACTGAAAAAGGTCCCGTATGGGGCACCGACCGCCGACAACGTTGACTCGACCATACCGATCGCGCAGAGTCTGGCGACCTTATCCGTCATGACAACGAACGATCCCAAGGACGATGGCCGCGACGCGGCGCTCATGTCTTCCGCTCGGCGGTCGCGGACCGCGGCGCGCGACATTCCGCGGCTGCTGAAGGAGCCGCTGGCGCTCCGCGGGTTGAAGTCCGACGCCGCATATTTGCTGACCGCGTCCAGTCGCTCCGAGGGGGTCTTGCGGCTCATGCGCGACGATCCGCGAGTCAGTCACGCGCCCGGATCTCGGATCGTGTTGATGCCGGCTGGCGACCAAGCGCGGCCCGTGCGGCTGGTGGTGGAGTGCGCCGCCCCGCCGGGTGGCCAACCCAAAAAACATCAACTCTACGTCCGTTGGGCCCTCATCTCAGCCGCTGGCCGACGGAGCTACCTGGCAGAGTTGCTGACCGAGCTGCTCGGTTTGACCGTCTCGTTGAACAGCGAGCGGGACACTCTGCCCAACGATCGCATCCTGATGTTCGACGCCGCGTCGCGTCGTATTCGAGCCCTGCGGCTCAAGGGGCGCGGCGGCTCGTCGCGTCCGGCCGAGGAGACCGGCGAGGCTCTGCCTGCGCTCTCCCGTCACGCGCTGGCGAAGACGGGGCCTGTGGAGAGCGGTCCAAGCGGCGGCACGGACCGTCCCCTGGACTGGCTCATGTTCGAGCGACCGACGGCCGCAGGGCGTTATGAGCTCGAGGGAGACCGGCATGACATGAAGTGTAGCTGGGTGGGGTTCAGCCGCTGTCGGTTCGAGATCGACGGCCAAGGCCCATCCATGGGGACTCCGTTACGCGTGGGCGTCCCCACTGAGCCGCTGCTCCGAGGCTTGGTGTGGTTGGATGGTCGGGTGTGTCTCAACACCGCCAACGCCGGCCACGGATCGGTCGTGGAGGTGGAGTGGAGTGACCCTCCGGGCATGATGCCCAGCGGGTATCGCAGCCTCGTGGCGTTTTGCAGAATGTCGACGCTGAAGCGACTGGGTGGTACGGAGCCACAGTTCATCAGCTGAGCCAGGATCTATGAGCGAACATGCGCGAAAGCCGGTCGTCGCCATCGTGGGGCGTCCGAATGTAGGTAAGTCCACCCTGTTCAACCGCCTGGTCGGGCGCCGTGCGGCGATCGTGGAGGACTTCGCAGGGGTCACCCGGGATCGCCACTACGGCGATGGTGAGCTGTTCGGTCACGAGTTCATCGTGATCGACACCGGTGGTTTCGAGCCGGAGACCGATGACGGGATGCTTAAGGCCATGCGCGGTCAAGCGCAGCTGGCCATCGAAGAGTCCGACGTGGTGATCGCTCTGTTCGACGGGCGCGAGGGTCTCCTGCCGGCGGACCGGGAGATCACGCGGATGTTGGAGCGCAGCGACAAGCCTGTGCACTACGGCGTCAACAAGATCGATGGTCAACGTCACGAGCCCCTGGTCGCGGAGTTCTGGGAGCTCGGCGTCAAGATGGTGTGGGGGGTCTCCGCGCAGCATGGGCCTGGGGTCTATGACCTGATGGAGGCTGCGCTCGCGGACCTGCCCGAGGTGGAGATGCTCTCTGAGGAGGAGCAGGCGCCCAACGTCACGAAGGTCGCGATCATCGGCAAGCCGAACGCCGGGAAGTCGACATTGGTGAACCGTTTGCTGGGCGAGGATCGGCTGCTGACCAGCGACATCCCCGGCACCACTCGCGACAGCATCGACACGTGGCTTGAGTTGCCCCGTGATGAGCAGGCGCTGTTGGCTGCGGAGACAGCGCTGGCGGTTGTGGACGGGGGCGGCGAGGAGGGCCTGTCGGGGGTCGAGGCAGACGCTGCTGCCCTCGATGGCCGCACAGAGGACCTGGATCTCACCGGTCCGTCGCTCGACGAGGACGAGCGTTTACCGACCTACACCTGGGAGGCGCCGGAGGACGTGGAGGCGCTGGCCGAGGCGGAGGACCGCTTCGGTGACCAGGAGCGAGACCTCGAGCGGGTACGAGAGGCCCTCCAAAAACAGGTGGAGAGGGCTGGTCTAGCGCGTCGATATCTCGTCATCGACACCGCCGGGGTGCGCCGGCGCAAGTGGGTCAAGACGGCGTTGGAGAAGTACTCCATCGTCAAGAGCTTCAAGAGCATCGATCGGGCCGAGGTCTGTCTCCTGGTCATCGACGCGACCGGCGGTGTGACCGACCAGGACGCCAAGCTGGCCAGCATGATCCAGGCCAAGGGCAAGGCGTGCGTCATCCTGGTCAACAAATGGGACATCGTCGCCGACAAGGACAGCTGGACCGCGGGTAAGTACGTGAGGCAGCTGCGTCTGGACCTTGGTTTCGTTGGCTACGCTCCGATCCTGTTCATCTCTGCGCTGACCGGGCAGCGCGTTCACAAGATCATGGCGGCCGTCGACCGGGTGCGCCGCAACTGGCAACGCCGCGTCGCGACCGGCGAGCTGAATCGATTCGTGGAGGCCGTCGCCGAGCATCAGCCGCCGCCGGTTCACCGGGGCCGACGGCCTCGGCTCTATTACGCCTCCCAGGTGTCTACCGGGCCACCGACGGTGCTGCTGAGCGTCAACGACAAGTCATCGTTCAAGACGTCGTATCAACGGTTTCTGCTCAACCGGATTCGGCGCCGGTGGGACTTCGAGGGCACACCGATCAAGCTGATCTGGCGAGGGAGAAAGCGCCGCTGAGGTGAGAAGTTTATCACCACACGGGTGAGTAGATTCACGTCTTACAGGGCCAGGCTCATCACCATGAACCCGGCGAACCCGAGCGACACGACGGCGCTCACGAGGAGGTTTTCGCTGCGGAACGCGGTCGCTTGCCGTGTGAGTTTCATGAACGAACTCCTTGCCATCGGGGGACGAGGCTTAAAAACATGCTCGCGGGGAGGTGAGGCGAGCACGACGATGAGGAGCAAAGCTCGTGCCAAACTTCGA
>JAAZYN010000430.1 GCA_014239625.1 Myxococcales bacterium
CGCACAAGTGTTTACCACCCAAGTGGCAAAACCCCGCAAGCACAGTGGGCGGAGCCGTGCAAGACCAACATCCCCACGAGGGCCGTCCCGTTCTGATCGTCCTGGACGGCGGCCGGGATGTCGATGCCGCTCTCGATGACCGTCGTACAGACCAACACGTTCGACTCGCCACGCATGAAGCGCAGCATGACCGCTTCGAGATGGCCTCGCTCCATCTGCCCGTGCCCGACATCGATGCGGGCTCGGGGGACCAGCCGTCGAATCAGCTCGGCCTTGGTCGCGAGATCTTCGACCCGATTGTGTACGAAGAAGACCTGCCCGCCCCGAGCGAGCTCGCGCTCGATAGCGTCCGCGATGACCGCGTCGCTGGGCTGAGCTACGATGGTGCGGACGGCCAGCCGCTCCGCCGGGGGCGTCTGGATCAGCGACAGGTCGCGGAGCCCCACCATGGACAGATGGAGCGTCCGCGGGATCGGGGTCGCCGTCAGCGTCAACACGTCGACGTCGCTGCGGTACTCTTTGAGGCGCTCCTTGTGGGTGACGCCGAAGCGATGCTCCTCGTCGATGATGAGCAACCCGAGGTCGCGAAACGCGATGTTCTTGGCCAGCAGCTTGTGGGTGCCCACCACGATGTCGATGGCGCCGCTGGCGAGCCGGTCACGAACCCGGCGGGCCTCGGCGCCTGCCTTGGAGCGGGTGTAGCTGGCGATCTCCACGGGGAAACCACGGAAGCGGCGAAGCAACGTGAGCCGATGTTGCTCGGCGAGCACCACGGTGGGCACCAGAATCGCCACCTGCTTGCCGTCGAGCACAGCCTTGAAAGCCGCTCGCATGGCGACCTCGGTCTTACCGAAGCCGACATCACCGCAGACCACGCGATCCATCGGCCTCGGCTTCTGCATGTCGGAGAGCAGATCCTCGATGGCCTTGGCCTGATCGCGGGTCTCTTCGTAGGGAAATGCGGCCTCGAACGACGCGAAGTACTCCCCTGGGGGCGAGAACGCGAAGCCTTCCTGGAGCTCGCGCTCCGCATAGAGCTTCAGGAGGCGGTCGGCGATGTCGCGGACGGCCTTGGTGACCCTTCGGCGGGTCGCCTGCCAGCGAGCCCCCCCCAGGGTATCGAGCCTCCCCGATGACGCGGAGTCGCCGGCCTCGGCGCCGATGTGTTTGCTGACCAGGTGGAGCTGCTCGACGGGCACGTAGAGCTTGTCGTTGCCCGCGTATTCGACCACCAGAAAGTCGGCCTCGTGGCTGCCGACGTTGGTCTTCACCAGCCCCAGATAACGCCCGACGCCGTGGCTGAGATGAACGATCAGGTCGCCTTCGCGCAGATCACGCCAGCTCGCCAGCGCGGCCTCGGCGGAGAAACGGCGACGGCGACGGCGGCGGGCCCTGCGCCCCAAGATCTCTGCCTCATCCAGCAGCACGAGGCCCAACTGTGGCGACCTGAACCCGCGTCCAGGCTCCCCGATGAAGAGCCCCACGTCGCCATCGGCCTGCGCCAGGGAGGCGACGCGATCGAGGGCGAACGGCTCGGGGTGCCGTTTCACGTCCAGGTCCACGTGGCCGAGCAGCCCAGCCAGGCGCTCGGCGCCACCTGCGGAGTGAGCGCAGACGGCAACGGCCAGGTGCTGAGCGCGCCACCCGCGGATGCGCTGCGCCAGCGACGCCAGGATGTGTTCGTCGCCCGCTTGCATCGCCGCCTCGATGTCGCGCCGAACGTCCCGGTTGTCCTCTGCGGGGAAAGGGACGGCCCGGCCCGCGACGGCGGCGCCTTCGAGGGCAAAAGGCTCCAGGAGCATGCGCGGGCGGCTCCGCAAGACGGCGACGAGCTCCGCCGCCGGGGTGTACATTCGCTCCACCGACACCGCCATGCGCGCCTGTGCGCGGGCCGCCGAGTTGCTCTCCACCAGCTGCGACCAACGCCTCTCGAGGGCCGCCGAGCAACGGTCCAGGTCCTCGACGACCCAGCCGTAGCTGGTGCCATCGAAGGCCTCGCTGAAGGAGGCCAGGGGCTCATCGTAGAACAAGGGCAGAAGATCCTCGGCCCCCACGCCGATGATCCCGGACTCGAGATCCTCAGCCAGCGCTCGGGCGCGCGCGGTCGGGACATGGAGGTCGTCAGCCAGGTCCATGACGCGCTCGCGAACCCGCCGCAGGGCCTCGCCCGAGGGCAACACGATCCCCCGCGCCGGGGTGACGGCGACCGCGCCCTCGACGACGCCGGGGCGGCTCCGCTGGGTCTCCGGGTCGAACCACTTGAGGCTGTCGATCTCGTCACCCCACAGGTCAACCCTGAGCGGGTAGGTCCAATGGGGGACGAAGAGATCCACGATGCCGCCGCGCAGCGCGAAAGACCCGGGCTCCTCCACATTCTCCGTCGCGTGGTAGCCGGCGGCCACCAGCCGCGCGACGAAGGCGTCGCGATCGAGAAACTCGCCGACCCTCAGCTCCCAACCGCCGCCCCGCAGGGCCGACAACGGCGGCACCCGGTCCAACAGCGCCTCGGCCTCCACCACGAGGGCCGTCAGTTCGGCCGGTCGATTCGAGGCGTCAAACAGCGTCGAAGTCCGTTCCATCGCGTGGGATCGGGATGGCGACATCCCCAAAAACGGTGTGTGATCGAGGGCGCGATAGTGGGCAGCCCGGCGCCCACCAGAGCCGTAGAAGCTCAAGCCGTCGCGCACCTCACGGGCGCGCTCTGGGCTGGCGACGACCACCACCAGGGGCTTGTCCAGCGCCGCGCGAAGGTGCGCCAACGCGACCGCCGCGAGGCCGCCGCGAGCGCCCGTCACCACGACGGGCCCATCACCATCGTTGGGGACGAGCCTGTCGAAGAGCGGTCGCGGCGGGGCGTGCGCCTTCATCCCGGAGGCGCCTGGCGCAGACGAGACCAGGCCGTCAAGCGTCACCCCGCGGCGACGAGGGCCTCGGTGACGGTCCAGAGCCGGTCGGCCAGGGCGTCGTCGAGGGCGTTGGCGGTGGGGGGGTGGACGTTGCAGTCCTGCATGTACTCGCCGCTGACCGCGGCCAATGCTGGCGATGTGGCGGCCCAACATTGGGTCGCCGCTCCCTCGCCGACGGTTTTGAGCGTCACCCTGCCCGACCTCCTCATCCGCTCGTACATCCCCTCGGCGTCCTCCATATTGCGGGCCAGGTTGGTAATGATCACACCGGGGTGCACAGCGTTCGCGGTCCGCTGGCTGCCCTCCTGAGCGAACTGACGCGCCAGCGAGCGGGCGAAGAGGATGTTGGCCAGCTTCGAGTTGCCGTACATACGCCACGCATCGTAGTCGCGCTCGCCCGACAGGTTGTCGAACTCGATCCCATCGGCGTGGGCCATTCGGTGTGCGCCGCTGCTGAGCATAACGACCCGACCGGCGCTGGTGAGGCGCGGGATCAACCCGGTGACGAGCGCGAAGTGACCGACGTGATTGGTGAAGAACTGCAGCTCCACGCCGTCGCGCTGTCGCAGCTCCGGGAGCGCCATGATTCCGGCGTTGGCGATGATCCCGTCGAGGGCGCGTCCCTGTTCCGACACCGCCACCACGGCTGCCCGGACGGAGTCCAGGTCGGACAGCTCACAGGCGACCGCTGTGGCGTCGGCCCGAGCGATACCCAGCCCGTCGAAGGCGGTCGCGGCCTTGGCGACGGTTCGAGCGGCCCCGATGACATGTGCGCCGCGCGCATGGAGGACACGCGTGGTCTCGAGCCCCAGCCCCGAATTGCACCCCGTCACCAGCCAGGTCTGACCGTCGAGGTTCAAGCCCCGGGTGACGTCCTCGGCGGTGCTGTGGAATCCGAATCCGCTGGGGCCCGTCGCGTGGTCATTGCTCATGTGTCGCGCTCCTTGGTTCGCCAACCGGTCTGAGGAGGCGAGAGCATAAGCGCAGCTCGGTAAACGGCAAGTGGAGCGAGGAGACACCCTCGCGTGCCGCGCGGCGGGGGGCCGATCGCGTTCGAATGCGGTGAAGCAGGGCGCGGGACCCGCTCGCCCCATTCATGGCACGTCCACTGAGAGCAGGGAGGGGCAGCGCTGACAGGGGCACGGGTCGGCGCCCGGTGACGTCGTCTTCCACCACCGTCGAGCCCGCCGCAGGGAGTATGCAGCCGTCAGCGCTGCGGATCCGCCGGTCGCAGCCGAAGGGCCATGAACCATCCGGGCCGGCCCGGATGGTTCATGGAACGTCGAGCGAACCCAAGGAGGCGTCGTGCTGCCGGGTGTGGCACGGGCCGTAGGCGGGCAACGTCGTACTCCACGTACGTCGAGCCCGCCGCAGGGAGGACGCACCCGGCAGCGCTGCGGATCCGCCGGTTGCAGCCGAAGGGCCATGAATGATCCGGG
>JAAZYN010000431.1 GCA_014239625.1 Myxococcales bacterium
GAGGGGAGTGGTCTGCTGGCGTCGTGGCGGCGGCGGCTGGCGTGGGCCTTTCGTGAAGGCGGAGTGAGCCGAATCAGCGCAGAGTTGGTCAAGATACGGGATGCGACGAAGAAGAAGCCGGGTACATAGGGCCCTCGTCTTGGGTGTGATGTTGGGCGGCGCGTTTGGCTGCGGCCCCATCGCCGTGGCGCCGCAACCTCCGCTGGAGGTCGCTGACGCGATCGTGGTGCTCGGCAACCGTCCGCCGGTCGACCGGGATGGCAACGTCCAACCCGAGACCCGCCGTCGCGTCGCCACGGGTGTGGGCCTGTGGTTCCGCGGACTCGCGCCGGTCATCGTGATGACCGGCGGACCCGCCCCATTCGGCGTCGTCGAGGCGGATGTCATGCGCGACGCCGCGGTCCGTTTGGGCGTCCCACCCGAGCGCGTGCTCACCGAGCGTGCGTCTACAGACACCATCGGCAACGCCCGGGGCACCGTCAGTATGCTCTGCCGCCAGGGGCTCCAGCGAGCAGGCGCCTGCCGGCCGAGCGTCATCATCGTCAGCTCACCTACCACTTGGGCCGGGCCCGGGCGCTGTTTGAATGCGCGGGGGCTCGCGTGCAGCTGGCAGCGACTCCGACACCGCAGGAGCGTGACTATCACCTCCGCTTTGCCTGGAACGAGCGCATGATTCGCTGGGCCTATGGTTTCTTCGACCCATGCGCCCTCGCCCGCCCTCGCTGAACCCACCAGGCGCGCGCGCCCTCCGTCCCTCGATGGGACCGTGGTGGCCGACCAGGACCGGCGAATGGGTTCAAAATCTTGACGCGCCCCGCGCCCCATGGTTGACCCAAAGGGTCTTGGCTGATTTTCGGTACCTGTGTTCGGCCACTGCGGGAGGACGGTCATCATGCTCGGATTGCGACGCGACGCCCTTATCGGGCTAGCTGTGGCGGGGCTCATGACGGGGGGGCTCACCGGCACCATCTTCGCTGGTCCGCGAGTCGCCGAACCATCGGCGGAGATCAAATCGCCGAGCGACGTCCCCCAGCAGGAGGCCCAGGAGGTCCCCGTCGTCACCGGTGCTGCGCCGGTCGCAAAGCCGATCAGTCCGCTGTTGGGCGTGGTGGCCGCCCTCGAGACGGCGCACGCCAGACTGCACGCGGGTCAAGGCGCGGTGGCGGGTGGCCGCCGGATGTCGAACTCGTTCCGTCAGGCCCTGCAGGGAGTGAAGAAGTTTGGGTCTCTGGTCCAGCAGCTGTTCCGTGAGCTTGGGCCGGGCACCTTCGTCAGCGGTGGCCGCCTGACCGCTTTGGGGAGCGCGCTGGTGGAGCGTCTGCGTGTGCTCCATGACCACGGACTGGATCCTGGCAACTACGGCATGCCCATAGTGGGTCAACAGGTCGATCGGTTCGTGAAGCGCTCGGCTGGCGTTGGCGTGCAGGCTCCCGTGGCTGCGGGGCCCTCGGGACCGGTCATGGTCAGCATGCTTCAGGCCAACAACTTCGATTTCGATCGAGCGCTGAGGCGGCTCGAGAACGCGGGTGGCGCTCCTTCGGTCGCTCACGTCAATCAGATCGCGGCGGCCATCGGTCAGGTCAAGGCCAGCGACACGACGACTCGCCAGGAGCACGACCTGGAGGTGAAGCTCGGCGCGGCCTTGGTTCGCTTCGTGCTCGACTTCAAGATCCTACGCAAGGCTGGGCCGTTCAAGGTCACGCGCAACGAGGAGGCCTTCGCGATGTACAAGCGGCGGCCCAAGCGCGCGCTGAAGATGATGCTCGCAGTGGCCGAGGCACCCGACCCCAAGGTGGCGCTGGACGCGTTGGAGCCGCGCCACAGCCAATACCCGAAGCTCGTCGAGATCCTGAAGACGTATCGGCGATATGTGGCGGCTGATTGTCAAAAGAAGCTGCCCCGCACGTGGGAGCTCTGGAAAGGCAAGAAGAACACCGTGATGGAGACGCGTAGGCTGCAGGAGCGGCTTGCTTGCGAGGGGTATTACACCGGGGCCATCGACGGCGTGTTCGATCAGGACGTCAAGGAGTCGGTTCAGACTTACCAGCGGCATCACATGATCGACGACGGCGGCTTCGCCAAGCGGGTCACCATGGCGAGTCTGAACGTGCCTATCGAGCGTCGGCTGGCGCTCATCGCGTTGACCTTGCAGAGGATGCGCGAGTCGGCTGTGAACGCGGCCGACGACTTCGTGATTCGGGTCAACATCCCGGCGTTCGAGATGCAGGTCTTCCAGGGGCACGAGATGCTGCGACGCCACAAGGTCATCGTCGGCACCAACAAGCTCGATGACGACAAGGTCAAGCTGCGGCAGGGTCATATCAACCGGACACAGCTCTTCAAGACGAAACTGTACGAGGTGATCGTGAACCCCGACTGGATCCTTCCGCGGCGGGTGGAGCAGGGGGAGATAAAAAACAAGCTCGCCAGCAACCCGAACTACTTGCGCGACAACAACATTCGCAAGCACACGCTGCCCTCTGGGCGCGTGGTCCTCATTCAGGGCCGCTGTAAGCACAACGTCCTCGGACAGGTGAAGTTCCTGTTGGAGAAATCCCGCGCCATCTTCCTGCACGACACCAACGACCGGAGCATGTTCCGGTTCGATCGGCGCGACTTCAGCCATGGCTGTATTCGGCTCCAGCAGGCGCCGAAGTTTGCCGAGTGGCTGCTCCAGCGAGATGGCTTCAGCAAGGAAGAGATCAAGCGGAATTTCAAGGCCAAGCGAACGCAGCGCGGCTTCAAGCTTCGAAAACCGGTGGAGTTGGTCACCGAATACATGACGGTGGATGTCAGCGAGGAGGGGTTGCCCGTCTTCCTCGACGATATCTATGGCTATGATCGCGCCTTTTTTCAGGGGAAATTACCGCCGCTGGTGACCACTCGTTGGGGCGGTCCGCAGCTTCGCCCAAACTGGGTGCCCCGGGTCCCTGAACATATCGTCGAAGGCTGGGCCCGGTCCGGCCAGCCCGCGCCCAGCAACTACAATGGTCCCGTCGAGCGAAACACGCCCTGAACCCCGTTCGGGGCGTGAGCGACCGCCATAACGCCGGTCTCGATTCAGGGGGGCGCCTGAGCAAGCGCCGAGCTCTTTGGCGCGGCGAACCTCCGCGCTCGGGGTGAGGGCGCTGGAGCATCCGGTAAAAACGGGCGCCGCGCCACGCCGGTGGCGTACACTCCAAAGGTGAAGCGAAACCTGACGCGACTCTTCCTCGCCGCCTCGTTGTTGTGGCCGGTGGAGGCCTCTGCTCACGGGATCTGGGCGCACATCCACGTCACGGGCTGGGCCGCGGAGAACCTCCCTCCGGGCGAGCTGCGAGCCTTTCTCGCCAGCGACCCGCAGGTCTTCAACGCGCTCCTCTTCGGCGCGGCCTTCGCCGACTCGGGGTACTGGCCCCAGTCCGGTGAGCTGGCCACCAAATCACGAGCTTACGGTGAGCACACCCATTGGGAGCCGTTCATCAGCGATTTCATCACGTGGGTTCGAACCAACGACCCGCCTCCATGGACGTCGCTGGAGTCGAAGAAGCGCGTCGCGTTCCTCATGGGTTGCGCGTCGCATGGGCTGCAGGACGAGATCTTTGACTCGCTGTTTTTGGTTCACGCCGACGAGCACGATGGGGTGTCGCAGGACCAGACCGATCCATTCAGCGATGGCTTACTCGCTCATGAAGGCCATCTTCGCTTCCACCCCACCGAGTATATGCCCATGGAGACCCTGCTGGAGCTTTACGCGGGGTTGACCGAGGAGGTCAGCGAAGACGTCATTCGTGACGCCGTCGCCATCATGACCCTCATCTACGTCAACTCCGACGTGGGCCCCGAGGTCGCCTTGACGCAGTACGAGCCCTACGCCGGCATGGCCCCGTGGATGGGCGCGCACTACCTCGATCCGGCGATACCGGGCTCGCTGCGTGCCGAGATCATCCCGACACGGCAGTACCTGCAGGCGCTGTGGAAGCGACTTCACGGCACGTTCACCCACGCCGATTGGGTGATGGCGGCCTATCCGGAGGCTCCGCGGCGCCTCCTCGGGCACGACGCGGCCAGCGCCGAGTCCTGGGTCACCGTGTTGTTCGGCGTGGGGACCGACTTCGACGCGGTCACCTCTTCATGGACCGCCGACGCCACCAGCGCCGCGGTCGGTCACACCCGCGCCAACACACGCTGGAACGCGAAGTGGACGCGGCTCGCGCGGCTCCAGCCCCACTCCGACCTGGAGCCCGGGGCCTGGTACACGGTCAGGGTCCCCGGCGGTGTGGACCTGCGCGACGGCACCTCCATCGCGGCGGGCGCCGACGCCTCCGAGTTGAATTTTCAGGTGGAGTGTCTGGACCCC
>JAAZYN010000432.1 GCA_014239625.1 Myxococcales bacterium
CGAGGGCCCGTCAGCCTGGCTTCGGCGCGCCGGGCGACGGCTCAATCCCCAAAGCCCAACACCGTGACCGCCGCCTCCAGCTCTGGGTCGACGCCGGCGGCAAACTGAGCCGGCGTGGGGGTCACCTCCACGTCGGGGACCACCCCGATGCCGTGAAATTCGCTCTCGTCCGGGTTCAACAGGCGCATGCCGGTGAAGGTGATCTCCCAACGCCCGGGCAACCACGCGGTAGTGATGGTGCCGTTGGTCGACGCGCTCTGCTGGCCGACCACCGTGACGTTGTCGAGCCCCATCACCATCTGCGCGAAACACTCGGCGGCGCTCACCGACTTGTTGCTGACCATCAAGATGACCGGGCTGTCGACCACGTGGGGGGCCGGATCGAACTCCCACGCTTCGAACTCGAGGGCGTAGCTCCATGGGCCCCGCCAGGTCGGAAAGCCGAAGAGCGGCGCGCTGAAGTGCTCGGGGTTGAAGCTGCGCGCGAACTCGTAGATGTCCAGGTAGGGATAGTCGCGCATGTCCAGGATGACCGCCGCCGTGTCGCCCGCGCTGGCGAGCTCTGCCACCACGCCCTGATGCTCTGGTGTCACCGCGTTGGCCATGTTCACGAAGTACACGTCGGGCGCTCCGAGGTCGGAGAGCCAACCGCTGGGGCGGTCCGTCCCTCCCCACGGGAGCGCCTCGACGTCATCCCAGCTGGCCGCCTGAGCGGTGACCACGCGCTCGACGCCGTCGGGATCCCGGAGCTCCCACTGGGGCGCCCCACGCACCTCCTTCAGCTCATCGGTCGCGAGCACGAACCGATAGCCGTCGGAGGCGGCAGAGTAGCGACCCATGGCCTCCTCGTACCATTGGTCGATGGGCGTCGCGTCAACCGCGAGCACGGTGTCGCCGGCCTCGATGCCGGGGGTCAGGGAGCGACGGACCACAGGGAGGCCGTCGATCTGTTGGATCTGGAGCGCCATCCAGCCATCCGGCCAGTCTTCGCTGGCGTCGTCCCAATAAAAGCCGTGGCCGTCGTAAAGGTCGTGCATGAAGCGTCCCATGATGCGCTTCATCG
The DNA here is from genome assembly GCA_014239625.1 of Myxococcales bacterium. Classification (GTDB taxonomy): domain Bacteria; phylum Myxococcota_A; class UBA9042; order PHBI01; family JAAZYN01; genus JAAZYN01. Next base: position 1,064 of record JAAZYN010000432.1, read on the forward strand.
CCACCCTGTCTCCGGGAGCGGTCGCGTCGACCTCGTCCAGCGCGGTCAGGAGCGCGTCGTCGAGGTCCCGGCCCACGAGATCGAAGTAGGCGTAAAACCAGTCCAGGGTGCCGTAGGCGACCAACAGCGCCGCTCTCATGGCGCCTCTGCTCAGCTCCGAGCCGGGCAGCCCGGCGTCGCGAGCGTAGGTCGCCAGGTCGCTTCGGTTCGTCGTCCCAAGAACCGGGCCGAGGTTGGACAGCGAGCTCACGCTCTGCAAGACCTCGTCGAGCGACGTCGTCTCCAGGTCGGCCCGGATGATGTCCGGCCAGCGGACGCCGCCGACGCTCAGGCCACAGGCGCGCCAGGCCAATCCGTTGTGGCCGACGCCGGACCACCAGGACTCCGCCACCGCTGCGTGCACGTCGTGGCCAGCGATGGCTGCGCGGCCGGCGAGGCGCAGGGCACCGACCCAGGTGGCGACCGCCGGTGACAGCCGCTGAGGGGTGATGAGGACAAGCGCCCGGTCCTGATCGCCCGTGCCAGCGATAGTGATGGGTAAGGTCTCGGTGGAGGCCTCATAGTGGGTCCATCCTGTGTCCTGTGCAGGGAAGCCGTGGAACGCCCTCACGCGCCGCTCGCCCACCGTTAGATCCGCTTCCAGCGACAGCCCCAGGGCCGCCGCGATGTCGTCGTCGCTGGCCGCGATCCGGAGGTCGATGATGAGGCGCTCGGCCGCCTGAGGGACCGTGACGGCTCCGGTCCCCGGCGAGATCACTGCGACCTGGCCGTGCATCGTCACCGCCGCGGCGGCGTCGCTCGTGTCGGTCGCCTCCGCCGCGCAGACGTCTGGGAAGGCGCCGGCGTAGGTCGCCACGAGCTCGCTCTGGAGGGCGTCGTCGGCATCCAGGAGGCCAACCAGGGTGGCGTCCGCCCCGAGCCAGTCCGCTGTCGGGCCGAAGAGCCGCTGGCCCACGTGGGCGCGCGCCAGGTCGTTGAGTGGGTCGCGCGCGCCAGGGCTTCCCCCGCGCACCGCATCGCACCAGTCAGACACCTGGGTGACGGCGCCGCCGTCGCTCCCGTCGGGTCCGGCGTCCGGCTCGACCGCGTCGTCGCCCGCTGCGTCGCTGGGCGAGCTGCCGTCCGTGGCGTCACCGGCGATGTCCGCGCCTGTGGAGGTGTCGGCCTGCTCGCCGGCCGGCGGGCTGCCCTCGCCGCAGCCGACCGATCCGGCGACCAGCATCGTCGCGATGACCCCCAGGCCGCGGCCTGCCCACTCTGTCATGTTCGTCTCCTGTCGGTTCGACGTTTCGCGGAGTGTAGCTCGAATGAAGCCACGGATCAGCAGGGGCGCGGAGCGGCGAATCACCGGTGGATCGGGCGGGTCGCCCGGGGATCCGGTGTGGTATCGTCTCGCGCATGAAGGGCACGCGACTCATCGTTGGCGCCGCTTTGGACGTCTGCGGCGGCCTCGAGCAGACCCAGAGCAACACCGTCTACTGAGGTGACCCAGTGCTCATCAAGACCGCCAGCAAGACCGCACCCGACCGAGACGACGTCGAGGCGCGGGGCAGGCTCCCTATCCCCAGTCAGCTCGTCAGCAACGGTGAGTTCGCGCCCTTGCCGCCCAACGCAGAGCAGCGTCGGGTGGGCGCGCTCATCGACGCCATGGTGGACGTGCGCGCCAAGAGGCTCGGCGTGACGCGAAGGGGGTTCATGTCCTCGGCGGCGGGGATGTGCACCGCGTTGGCGGCATTGAACACCATGAAGGGGTGCTCTCCGCAAAGCCCGACGGGACCGTGTCGGACACCGCGCCGACGGCGGACACCGTGCTGGACGCCGTGGACTCGGGAGGTGGCTTCGACATCCCGGAGGAGGCGACGTGGGATGTTCAGGCCGCGTGTGAGGTGCTCCATCAGGCCGACTACTTCGTCCTGGATTCGCAGACCCATCACGTCGACATGCAGGGCGGCGCTGCGGAGTCCGGTCTGCTGGCCGCCTACGCGATTTTACGGTCCTGTCCGCCCCCCGCGGTCGCGCCCAATCATCCGGAGTGCACCGACGGGGTCGTCGAAGAGCTGTCGCAGGCCAACTACCTCAAGGAGATCTTCCTCGACAGCGAGACCGCCGTCGCCATGATGAGCGGCGTCCCGGCTCCCAGCGTCAGCATGCAGTCGCTGAGCAACGACGCCATGGGGGCCACGCGCGACCTGGCGAACGCCATCGGGGCGTCTCAGCGATGCATCATGCAGGGGATGGTCACCCCGAACATCACCGAGGCGGACGTCGCCAACAGCGGCGAGGGGCTGGGGACGCTGGTCAGTGACATCCAGCGCCTCAAAGAGGAGCTCGACATCCGCGCGCTCAAGGTCTACCCCGGGGCAGGTGGTCCGGGCTCTTTCCTGTTCAACAACTACCCGGGCTGGCGCGTCGACGACCCGGTGGTCAGCTATCCGATGATCGAGACCGCGCTCCAGCATGGCGTCAACGTCATGAACATTCACAAGGGCTTCCGCATCAACGGCGTCTTCGATCCCGAGTTCTGCGACCCCTCCGACATCCCTCAGGCCGTCAAAGACTTCCCTGAGATGAACTTCGTGGTGTTTCATTCCGCGGTCGATACCCCGCCCTTCGACAACTACTTCGAAGAGTGGCTTCAGATCCGCACGTCTCAGATCCCCAGCGCCGAAAACGTCTACACCGAGCTCGGTGGGGCCTGGGCGCGCCACGTCATCCTGGGGCCCGACGCGCTGGCCCACTTCATCGGCAAGCTGCTGCTGGCGTTTGGCGAGGACCGGATCATCTGGGGGACCGACGCCATCTGGTCGGGCTCACCTCAGTGGCAGATCGACGCTCTGAAGACCTTCGTGATGCCGCCGAGTTTCATCGCCGACTACGGGTACCCCCCGGTGACGACCCAGACCAAGGCCAAGATTCTGGGCCTCAACGCGGCCAAGCTCTACGGCGTCGACCCCGAAGCGACGCGCTGCGCCATCGCGGCGGACGCCATCTCGACGGCTCGGGCGACGTACCGCGAGGGACACTTCCAGCCGAGCTTGCGCACGTACGGTCCTCGGAACCGGCGCGAGTTCCTGCGCAACGCCCTGAAAGGATAACCCGACCTCGCGCCAGCCTCGCTCCGCCTTGAATGGCCCCCCCGCCAGTCCTGCGTCTCATTCCGCCGGTCAGTTCGGTTGATCGCGACCTTCTGGGCGATCGCGCCCCTGGCGGCGTTGCTCGACCTCGACGTAGCGCTGCTACGACGTCGGTCTCGCGCCT
>JAAZYN010000433.1 GCA_014239625.1 Myxococcales bacterium
GGGTCGAACAAGCCCCGAAGGATGGTATCAACCATTTTGACCGGCGGAGTGAGCGCCGAGGTTGTCGCCCCCTTGCGCAGCCACGTGCCACTGAGCGCTGTGTGCCACCGACGCGACCGCCCGGCCGGAGCCCGCGGCGCGTGCGGTGGTTGATGGTGCCGCCGCGACGCTCGCCCGGGTGTACGCGTCATCGGCCTCACGGGGCCGCGTTATATGGGGCGAGCACACTGGCTGGCCGGCTCGTCGCCGCTCGGCCAGAGCTCGAAGGGCGCCGCTGCGTCGGCAAGGTCGGCACGACGCTGCAGCTGTGCACGCAGGTGGTATCGTGAGGCGTGACGCGCGAACTCTATGATCCGTACGATGAGGCCCTGTGGGCCGACCCCTATCCACTCTACCGCCGGCTGCGCGACGAGCACCCCGTCTATCATCAGCGCGACAAGGACTTCTATGTCCTCAGCCGCTTCGCCGACATCTACGCTGTGGCGCGGGATCCGGCTCGATTTTCATCGGCGCAGGGCCTGACCTTCGAGCCCGATGAGATCGCGACCCTCGGGCTGCCACCGACGTTCATCATGATGGACCCGCCCCGGCACAACGTGCTGCGCAAGCTGATCTCCAAAGCCTTCACATCCAACCGGGTGCATCGCCTGGAGCCCGGCATTCGTGCCTTCGTGCGACAACGCTTGGACCGCATCGCGACGCTCGGACAGTGCGACCTGATGGCCGAGCTGGCCTCGCCGCTTCCTACCTACGTGCTCGCCGAGCTGCTGGGTGTGCCCGAGAGCGACCGCGCGCGCTTTGACCCCTGGAGCTACGCCATCACCACCGCCGCCGTGGACGGAGCCTTCAAGCTCAGTCAGGCTATCGGCGCGGTGCAGAGCCTGTTCGCCTACTTTGGGCGGAAAATCACCGAGGCCCGCGAGGCACCCGGCGACGACCTGCTGAGCGGCTTGACGCTCGCCGAGGTCGATGGCCAGCGGCTGTCGGACTGGGACATCCTGGGCTTCTGCTTCGTCATGATCGCTGGCGGCAATGACACGACGGCCCACCAGATCGGTCACGCTGCCGCGATGTTCGCCGAGAGGCAAGACGTGCGGCGAGCGCTCCTCGAGGACCCGACGTTGATCCCCAACGCCCTGGAGGAAGTCCTGCGGCTGGAGTCGTCGGTCCAAGGCCTGTGCCGCACCACCACCTGCGAGGTGGAGCTTCATGGCCAGCGGATCCCGAAAGGCAGCAAGGTCCACATGTTGTTCGGGGCGGGAAACCGTGATCCGCGAGAGTTTGGCCCGACCGCCGAGGAGCTCGACATCCATCGGCCACTGCGCCGACATCTCGCCTACAGTCAGGGGCCCCATTGGTGCATCGGCGCTCACGTAGCGCGGCTGGAGGCGAGGGTGGCGCTGGAGGAGCTGTTGCTTCGAATGCCCGACTACCAGGTGGACACTGCCCGCGCCAAACGCATCCCGTCAGCGTTCACCCGCGGGTACGAGGTGCTCCCATTTCGGGCCTGACCTGGCTCCCACTCGACCAGGCCGACCGCTCCCGCGGACTCTTCCCACCGGGAGGCGGCGGCGGCCGCATACATAGCCGCGATGCCAGAAGGGGGCGTCAACCTCCGGACGAGCACTACGCCAGACACGCGGAGCGAACCCGATCAACGGGTCGAGCCCACGTGGCCGCAGGCAGGGGAGGCTCGCGCCGGTCACCGCCGTGACGTCAGGGCCGGACCGGGGCCGCGGCCCGACGTCGCCGAATCATGCCGCGGAGGTATGCGACCTGACCATCGCGAGCACCTGCTCGCGCAACGCTGGACGCTTCATGGCGTAGCCGATGTTGGCCTCGAGCCACCCGCCCGGGGACCCGGTGTCATAGCGTCGCCCATCGAGCACCGCGCCGTACATGGCGTCGGTCTTGATCAATTTGACCAACGCGTCGGTGAGCTGGATCTCGCCGCCCGCCCCTTTGGGGGTGTTGGCGATGTGGTCGAAGATCTTGCCCGGCAGGACATAACGGCCCGCGATGGCGAGATTCGACGGGGCGGTCCCGGGGGCCGGCTTCTCCACCATGGACGTGCACAAGTAGCGTCGGTCACCCACTCGCTCACCGGTGACGATCCCGTAACGGTGAGCGTTCTCCGGCTCCACCTCGACCAACGCGAAGGCGCCGCCGCCGGTCTCCGCATGGATGTCCACCAGCTGCTTGGTGGCGGGCGGGGTACTGTCGATGAGGTCATCGGGCAACAACACCGCGAACGGCTCGTCGTCGCCGACGATGGGCCGCGCCGTAAGGACAGCGTGCCCCAGCCCAAGGGGGCGATGCTGCCGGACGCTCACGATGTCGACCATGTTGGGCAGCTGCGCGATGCGATTGAGCAGCTCGGACCGCTGCGCGCGCTCGAGGACATCTTCGACCTCGTAGCTGACGTCGAAGTGGTCCTGGATCGAGCCTTTATAGCGGCCAGAGATGATCACGACCAGCTCGATACCGCTGGCTACGCACTCCTCGACGATCCACTGGATCGCCGGCCGATCCACGATCGGCAGCATCTCTTTGGGCACGGCCTTGGTGGCCGGCAACATGCGCGTTCCCAGGCCCGCGGCAGGAATGACAGCTTTACGGACCCTGGACGGGGTCACGTGCTAGTCGCCCTGCTTGGTCTCGGCCATCCAGGCCCGCAGACCGGTGGTCTCGCTCTTGTGGTACGCCTTCTTCTCCTTGGTGGAGAGCCCGGAGTATGCGCCCTTCAGCGCCTTTCGCTGCTCACGCTTCTTGGCTTTACGCTCGCTGCGGTCGGTGATGTTCTTGGTGTTGGCCACGTCGTTTTGTCCTGACTGAATCCAAAAGCCGCTTGCGGGCTATCCCACAGGGTCCCGAGCGGAGGCGTTGTACGTGAGATGCCCACGCTGATCAAGCAGTAAGTGCTCGAGCGCGCCAGTCATCTTCCAACGACCCCGGCCGGGCGCTATCCTACCGGCTATGAAGCGACGTCTCTTACCGTGCCTCCTGTCCGCGGCGTTGATGTTCCCGACGAGTGCTGGGGCGCAAGCCACCGCCGCTGAGGTGGCCCCGTCGGTCCAGAACCAGCTCGGCGACGACGTCGAGAGCCTGGTGCTCAACATGCCGGTGTGGATGGCCAGCCACGTCCCGTCGATGATGCCGTGGACAGGCAACGGCGCCGGGATCGATCTGGACCGTGGCGGCGGAGACTTCTCGATCGGGCTCATGCCGGTCCGTATCGGGTTGATGAATCAATTCAGCACGGTGGGCGCAGGCACCGAGCTGGTGGATCTGGAGAGCCTGCTCCCCGGAGTGTTCCCCTGGCCGCAGCTTGGCGTCACGTTGGGCGTGTCGCTCGGCGCAGGCTTCGAGATCGGCGCGGATCTGATGTTCCTGCCGCGGCTTGATCTGAACCCCGCCTCCGGGTTGACGGTGAGCGCCGAGCTGTTCCAGGCCGCGGTGGGGATCGGGTGGCGGATCAATGCTCCGAGCGGGCCGCTGCCGACATTTTTCCTGAGCGCCAGTGGCTCGATCTATCACGGAAAGCTGGAGGTCGGCGCCAATCACACGGCGCCATACTCCTATGACGCCGTCGTCGACACGTCAGCGGGTCCACAGACGGTCACGACAGAAGGCCAGTGGCAGTTCAACGGCGGCCCGGAGTTCTTCTGGACCTTCTACCAGGTCAACGTGGAGCTGCGCATGGCCTGGAACATCGAGGTGTTCCGACCCTACTTCGGCCTCGGCGTCGGGTTCACCTTCGGCGACGCCTCCGGCGAGGCAGCGTTCGCGACCCAAGCGACCATCGAGCGGGTCGCGGGCGAGCCGAGCGAGGGCACCGAGGGCTACGACGAGACGGTGCGGTACAGCACGCCGGCAGCGCAGTATATGTTTCGACCGCTCCTGGGCTTCGATATCGTCGCCGGTATCTTCGCCGTCAACCTGCAGCTCGAGCTGTCGATCATCCAGCACGACAACCTCAACACCGACGTGGGCGCGGCCGCGGACAGCCTGGACCCGACCCAGGACGTCCCCTTCAACAAAGCCAAGGACGCACAGACGTCCGCGACGTTCGTGACGAGCCTGGGGTTCCGCTTCCAGTTCTGACCCGAGCGCACGCGGAGGGTTGCGGCCGCGGACAGCCTGGACCCGACCCGGGACGCCCCCTGCGACAGCGCCACAACGCACAGACCTCGTCGACGTGGGTGACTAGCCCGGGATCTGTTGGGTTGAACGCGAGATTCGCCAGGCGATTTCGTCGCTGGCGAGGGGCGAGACCGAAGTCGTCAGCGGCGCCACGGCGAGGTCGAGCGAC
>JAAZYN010000434.1 GCA_014239625.1 Myxococcales bacterium
CCCGGCAAGCCCAACCTCTGCTGGCAAATCGGCATCGCTGCGCTGCCGGCGATAATTGTCGGCCTGCTGTTCGAAGGCTGGATCGCTGCCAACCTGTTCTCGGCGAAGGTGGTCGCGTACACGCTGATCGTCGGGGGCGTGTTGGCGCCCCTGGCGCTGCTGTTGGAGCGTTTGGGCAGGCTCGCGGTGCCGGCCGCCTTCGCTGGCGGCGTCCTCGCGGCCTGGCTCGTGACCGATCCGATGAGCCGCAGGCTGGCGCTGAGCTACGTCATCATCGCCCTCGCCGCAGGCCTCGCAGCCGCCGTTTGCGCCGGCCTGGCCAGGCGTCGAAGACGCTCGCCTCGGGCCGATATCGCCCTGGCGGCGATCGGTCTCCTCGCGATAGGGCTGGACCTGGACCTGGCGGCGAACATCTATCCCGAGCTGCACGCGGTCCTGCAGGTGGTGGCGCTCCTGGCGACCACGGCGCTGAGCGCCCGCTGGCTTCGCCCCCGACTCCTACGAGCGCCGCGTCGCCGGCTCCTTGGGGGCTGCGCCGTGGGGGTGCTGTTGACCGCGGTCCACCTACCGACCGCGGACCACTGGGCCCCCCGATGGCGCAGCGCGGCGTCGGGGACGGCGCGCTACTTCGTCACGCTCACCCGGTGCATTCAAGCCATCGATCTCGACGGCGACGGGGCGTCCGCGCTGGCTTGGGGGGCGGACTGCGATGACTTCGATAGCCGGGTCCACCCGCTCGCCCCAGATCGTCCTGGGGGCGGCGACACCAACTGCAACGGCGTCGACCCTCCCAACGAACCGACCCGTGCGGACCTGGGCCTTACCGAGCCCCCTGTTGGCTCCCCCCTGGCCGCCCCGGGGGCGGTCGACACGATGGTGTTGATCGTCATCGACACCCTGCGTGCCGACTGCCTCCAAGCGGCGTTCATGCCACGAACGGTGGCGCTGGCCGAGCGTGGACTCCGCCTCGATCGCATGTACGCAGCAGGCTCCACCACCTTCGTGTCGATCCCCCTGATGTTGACGCCTGACGAACACTCCGAGTCGGTCCCGACCCGGCTGGCAGGATCCGGCGTAAAGACCACCGCCATCGGCAATGGCGCGACGAAACTCGACTACGCCCGCCTGGGGTTCCCAAACCTCGAACGGGTCGCCAGCTGTCCGCTCGCCGCGTCGCGGGCCCTGGAGGCGATCGACCAGGCGGGGACCCGGCCCCATCTGGTGTGGCTCTACTGCTTCGAGCCTCACGCACCCTACGTCTCGCACCCCGACCATCCGCCGGCCGACGCGAGGGGGTGCGGCGGCTCCCCGGAGACCCCGGCATCGCTCCGCTACCGCTCGGAGGTGGCGGTCGCGGACGCGGCGATCGGCCGACTCGTTGACGGTCTGGCCGAGCGCGGCAAGCTGGATCGGACCGCCATCCTGCTGACCAGCGACCACGGCGAGGCGTTCGGAGAGAACGGCGTCTACACTCACGCTCGCTCGGGAATCGACCCGGTGCTGCGTGTTCCAGCGCTGCTCGTCGGCCCCGGCGTGAGAGCCGGCGTACACCGCGGGCTGGTCACCCATCGGGACCTGCCTGCCACGCTCCTGGGTGCGTTCGGAGTGCACGCCCCGGACGCAGAGCGTTTCGGCCAGAGCTGGTGGCGCCTGGCGGCGTCCGACGCGCCGCTCCATCGCTTCGTGGTGTCCCGCTCCGCGCGCTATACGAGCGGGGCCAAGCCTTACAGGAGCATGCTGGTGTTGGTGGAAGGCCACTCCAAGCTCATCGCCAGCGTCGAAGACGGCACCTTCGCGTTGTACGATCTGTCAGCAGATCCTGGCGAAGCTCGCGACCGCCACGCCGAGGCGGTGGAGCACACGACCACCCTTTGGAGGCAGCTGGCGACGTACGCAGACCTGGACGGCTACGCAGGGTGGAACTACTGACCGCCCGGCGTCGTCGGGCCTGCGCGAGTCATCGCCGGCAGCTCAACGCGGTGACGTGTCCGTCTCCAGGCTTCTGTTCCCACGGCGCCGTGGGAACTTCTCTCAGGGGCAGCGCGCGCGGCCTCCACCCTCGTGGAAGGCCGGACGTCGATGGAGCGCCACTGACAGCCGCGCAGGGAGCAGAGGAGAGCAATGCAGGCAACGGCCAGACCGTCACTTGAGGGCCTTGCCTCGGTGAGTGCCATGGATGAGCAGCGACGGCTGACCCCATCGATCTCGACGGGATAGGAGCGAGCCCGGCGCTGGCGTTCGTCACGACCCGGACACACGACATGTGACATCACGATAGCCGATCGGATAGACTCGCCGTCCTGGTGCCGCCGGGCTGGGCGTAGCCCGCGCCGTTGTGCCCCCCTCGCCAAGTGAGCGCGATGACACCCATGAGCACTGCTCCAAGGCCGGCGCCCGGATGGACGCGAGCTCGTCTGGACCTGCCCTCCCTCGCCTACGCGGCATCGCTTTGCGCCGTCCTGCTCAGCGCCTGCCCCGACGCTCCACCGCGAGCCCCTCACGCGGCGGTCGCCGCCCACGTCCCGGAGCCCAGGCTGACCGCGCTGACCCCCGTAGAGTTCAACAACACGATGCGCGACCTGCTGGGTTTGCCGAGCGATGGCGCCGCGTGGCCCGATCCGCCACCGGTGGCTGCGCGCCTGACGCCGCCAACCGGAGAGGTCGTGGGCATCTTCGGCGCCGAGGTCCAGCAGGCGCCGCCCTGGCCCTGGGCGTTCCCCGCAGAGCAAGGGGTGGACGGCTTCGACGGGATGGCGGACGGGCAGACACCGTCACCCTTTGGCGTCGAGGAGCTTCAAAAGGCGGCGGTCCACTTCGCGGCGTACGCGCTGGTCTCCCCCATCTTCTTTGCCTGTGAGGGCTTCGAGGCTCTCGACGAGGACGCGAGGGGCGCCTGTGGCTGGGCCAGCGTTCACCGCCTGGCCCAGCGCGCCTGGCGTCGACCGCTCAGCCCTGCCGAGTCCGACCGCCTCCAGACCTTCTGGGACGCTCAGGTGACAGCCGCCGCCGGCGCTCTCGACGAGGCCATCGCGCTGACCGTAGCCGGCGTCTTGCAGAGCCCTGACGTGCTCTTTCGCGTGGAGCTCGGCGACAGCGCGCGCGGGGACGGCCACGTGGCTCCGCTGACGGGCTGGGAGATGGCGTCGCGGTTGTCGTACTTGCTGTGGGACACGATGCCCGACCCCGAGCTCTTCGGGGCCGCCGCCAGCGGTGACTTGGACACCCGCGCGGGGGTCGAGAGTCAGGCCCGGCGCATGCTCGACGATCCCAAAGCTCGGCGCGCCATCGTGCGCTTCCACGAGCAGTGGCTCGGGACCGACAGGGTGCGCGGCGTGGCGCCCGCCCGACGGGAATACGGGCCACTCTTCGGCATCGCGCCCTATCCGGCCCTGGACACCACCGACGACGGGCTGTGGCCAGGCATTCTGGGCCCCGTGCGCGCGTCGATGGAGGCCGAAACGCGGCTGTTCATCGAGCAGGTCGTGTTTGGCGACGAAGGGACCCTGGCCACTCTGCTGACCGACAACCGCGGGTTCATGTCCAGCGCCACCGCCCCCATCTATGGCGACAGCGCCGTGCCGCTGGACGGCCAACAGGTGGAGGTGGACTTCGACCAGGTGGTCTTCTCGATCGGGGGCAAGGCGTCGGTGACCCTGTACCCCGCGCTCTTTCCAGCCTCCGAGCGGGCCGGCGTGCTCACCCTGCCATCGGTCCTCGCGGTCGGAGCCTACGCGGTGCAGCCGGCCCCCATCCTGCGCGGCAAGCGGGTGCTGGAGCGGGTCGCCTGTATGGAGTTCGGCGCGCCTCCGCCCGGGGCCGAGGCCGCCGTGCCGCCGGACAGCACCGAAGCCGTCGAGGCCACCAACCGAACCCGCACCGAGGAGGCGACCGCGGTGATGCCCTGCGCTGGATGTCACGACACCCTCAACCCGCCCGGGTTCGCCTTCGAACACTACGACGCCATCGGTCGGTGGCGCCCCACCGACAACGGCCTGCCGGTAGACGCCACCGGGGCCTTCACCATCACCGGCGGCGAGTCGTTCACCTACAGCGACGGGGTCGAGTTGGCCCATCAGCTGGCCACGAGCCCGCGGGTACACGACTGCTACGTCCTGCGCTGGGCGCGTTACGCCACCGGGCTGGACCTCGAGGAGGGCCACCCGGGGCTGACCCCGCTGCGCGCGGCCTTCGCCGAGGACGGGCGAATCCGAGAGCTGCTGATCCAGATCGCTACCAGCGACCTGTTCCGCTTTCGGCCCATGGGAGGTGATTGATGGCCCACCGCCGCGACGTCCTCAAGACGCTGGG
>JAAZYN010000435.1 GCA_014239625.1 Myxococcales bacterium
GAGACGGTCGATCCGAAGACCAACACCTTCGTCCGGCACGGTCCCATGCAGTCGTACCACAGCAGCGGCGCGGTGAAGCTCAAGGGCCAGTATGTCTTCGGCAAGATGCACGGCCCGTGGCTCGAGCACGCCGACGATGGGACCCTCCGCATCCAGAGCAACTACCAGCACGACAAGATGCACGGCGCGTACATCCTGCGGGAGAGCGACGGCACGCGCACCGTGGGCCAATACAGTCGGGGGATCCGCACCGGGGTGTGGACCATGTACGGCTCCGATGGTCGCAAGAGCGCTCAGGGCGGCTACAAAGGCGATCTCGAGCACGGCAAATGGGCGTTCTGGGAGGAAAACGGCGACCGCATCGAGGGCGCCTACAAGCGGGGCGAGCGGGTCGGCATCTGGTCGGTGGTAGGTTCAAACGACAAGCTGAAGGCCAGAGGCTCCTACGCGAGAGGCAAGCGCTCCGGGGCCTGGGAGGAGTATTGGGACAACGGCCGGTTGGCTGGCAAGGGGATCTACGTCAACGACGTCAAGAACGGGCGATGGGAGTTTTACGAGCAGGACGGCAAGCTCCTCGAGAAAGGAAAGCTGGTCAAAGGGGTCAAGAGCGGCCGCTGGACCGAGATGCGCACGGGCAACATCCGCGCCGTCGGGTCGTATAAAGCGGGCACGCGGGTCGGCAGGTGGGAGCTGTTCCACGCCAACGGCAAGCCGCGAGCCAGCGGCGTCTACAAAAACGGAAAGCGCTCTGGAAAGTGGCAGTTCTGGCACCCGACTGGCAAACGCGAGGGCACAGGCCCGATCGTCAACCAGCGGCGGCACGGAGGCTGGACGGTGTACTTCGACACCGGTAAGCAGGTCGGGACTTACGACAACGGGAGCCGAACCGGCGAATGGACCGAGTTCCACCCCGCCAGCGAGCAGATGAAGTCCCGCGGTTCGTACCTGCAAGATCAGCGCCACGGCGCGTGGACGTTCTGGGCTGTCACTGGAAAGAAGACCGGCGAGGGGCTCTTCGTCCGGGGAGTGCGCGACGGGGCCTGGACAGAGTTCCACGAGACCACGGGCCTGCTCAAGATGAAGGGGCAGTACCGCAAGGGCAACCGCACGGGCACCTGGACGCTCTTCGACGACGCCGGAAAAAAGACCGCCGAAGGGCCCATCGAGCGCGACGCCTATCATGGGCGCTGGACGCTGTGGCAACCCAACGGTGTGAAAGCCGTCGGCCCCTATGTGCGCGGCAGCCGAGAGGGTCGGTGGGTGATGTACTGGCCCAATGGCAACAAGGCCGCTGAAGGCCCGTTCCGCAGAGGGCGTCGCCACGGCACCTGGAGGCTGTTCGACGAGCAGGGCAAGTTCGCTCAGAAGGGCGAGTTCGCCAACGGTCGCAAGGTCGGGGCCTGGGCCCGGCCGCGCTGAAGCGGTCTTGCCGCCGTGGAGGGCGCCCGGAAGGGAGCGCAGCTGCGACCCGGGCGGGCTCCTGACCTCACGGAGTCGCGCGGAAGCCCGCTCCACGTCGCGACGCGGCCGCCCCGCAGGCCTCTGTGGCAACGAGGATGGGCGGCGCTCCCGGCCCACGGCGTCAGGACGAGATGAGGTCCCCAGGCGCCGAGATGGCGACGCCAGCTCAACCGGCGCTGCTGCCAGGTCGCCCCCCTGCCCGCAGCGCCTCCCCTCGGTCGCAGCCGGGGCGCGCGGTGGCTGCAGATGCGACGGCTCAGGGTCGGTTGGTAGCATCGAGGATTTGTCCGAACATGCCAAACACGTACCATGTGGGTCATGAAGGGATTTCGTCACGCCATCGTTCGCTCTGCCGCCCTGGCTCTCTCTGTGGTAGCCATGACCGCCGCCGCCGACACCACGGCCCGGGCTGCCTGCGAAGGGATCCCGTTGAACGGTCAATGCGACGGAAACACCCTCCGCTACTGCGCCTTCGACATCGTCGTCGAGGTCAACTGCGCCGCTCTGGGTAAGGTCTGCGGGGTGCAGAGCCTGTTTGGTCTCCTCCCGGTGAAGGCCTGCGTCGATGGCGCCAACCCATGCTCCGGGGTGCAATGCGGCGGCAGCTGCGGGACCTGCTCGGCGGGCTTGATCTGTAACGCCTACGGGCAATGCATCAACCCGACGGGCTGCGCGCCGGACTGCTCGGGCAAGGCCTGCGGACCCGACACCTGCGGCGGCGGCTGCGGCAGCTGCGGCTCCGGGCAGACCTGCACCTTCGACTTTGTCTGCCAAGACCTCGCGACCTGTCAGGCGAACTGCGCCGGCAAGCAATGTGGCTCCGATCAATGCGGTGGATACTGCGGCTTTTGTTCCAGCACCGAGAGCTGCAGCTACAGCTACCAGTGCGTCCCGAAGCTGGGGTGCACGCCGCAGTGCGACGGCAAGGAGTGCGGATCGGACCAGTGCGGCGGATACTGCGGCGACTGCGGCCCCAACGCGGTCTGCGACTACAACTACCAGTGCAAGAGCCTGGGCGGCTGCACGCCGGCGTGTGCCGGCAAAGACTGCGGCGGCGACGGCTGCGGAGGCTCGTGTGGGAGCTGCCCCGCGGGCGACTCCTGTAGCGCCCAGGGGCAGTGCGTGTCAGCCGGAGGGTGCACTCCTCAGTGCGGCGGCGTCGAGTGCGGCGGCGACGGCTGTGGCGGTTCCTGTGGAGGCTGCGGCCAGGGACAGTCCTGCAACCCCAGCGGCCAGTGCGTGTCGAGCGGGGGGTGCGTCCCTGACTGCTTCGGCGCCGAGTGCGGCGCCGACGGCTGTGGCGGTCAGTGCGGCACCTGCCCGCAAGGGTTGAGCTGCAGCAGTGACCAGGCGTGCCTGAGCCCGGTAGGCTGCACCACGCTGTGCGTCGGCAAAGAGTGTGGCTCGGACGGGTGCTTCGGGAGCTGCGGTAGCTGCAGCGCGAGCCAGAGCTGCAACTACAACGGCCAGTGCGTCGACCCGGCGACCTGCACCCCCGACTGCGCTGGAAAAGCGTGTGGTGGCAACGGCTGCGGGGGCTACTGTGGCGTGTGTGGAGATGGTCAGGTCTGCGACGCCCTCGGCGCCTGCGTCGATCCCAACACCTGCGTTACGGGCTGTGCGAACAAACAGTGCGGCCCCGACGGCTGCGGCTCGACCTGTGGTAACTGCGCCTCGGGGCAGGCCTGCGACTCCCAATACACGTGCGTCGACGTGGCCGGCTGCGAGCCGGACTGTACCGGGAAGTCGTGCGGCGGCGACGGCTGTGGCGGCTCCTGCGGGCAATGCGCCCAGGGCGTCAGCTGTAGCTACAACGGTCTCTGCGTCGAGATCCCCGGCTGCATACCCGACTGCACCGGGAAGACCTGCGGCCCCGACTACTGCGGCGGTACCTGCGGCAGCTGCGCAGCAGGGGTGAGCTGCGGCGCCGACGGCAACTGCGCCGTCGCCGGAGGATGCGCGCCCGATTGCGGGGGCAAGGAGTGCGGCTGGGACGGATGCTCTGGGACGTGCGGTGCCTGCCAGGCGGGCGTCAGCTGCGACGCCTCGGGCAACTGCGTGACCAGCAGCGGCTGCCTGCCGGACTGCGCCGGCAAGCAGTGTGGCGGAGACGGGTGCGGCGGCAGCTGCGGCGACTGCCCCACCGGGGTCAGCTGCAAGTACGACGGGACCTGCGTGACCTCGGGTGGCTGCGCGGTCGATTGCGACGGCAAGATCTGCGGCGACGACGGCTGCGGCGGCACCTGTGGGCAATGCGCGCCAGCGACGAGCTGCACGATCGACGGGACCTGCACCGAGCCCCTGCCCTGCGAGCCCGACTGCACCGACCGCGAGTGCGGCGCCAACGGGTGCGGCGGCAGCTGCGGCGAGTGCACAGCGGCGGGGGAGCTGTGTAACAGCGACGGCCAGTGCGTGCCCAGTGGCCAGTGCGTCCCAGAGTGCACCAACAGGGAGTGCGGCCCGGACGGCTGCGGCGACACCTGCGGCGACTGCTCGGCGTTCCCCGGCTCGGTGTGCGATGACGACGCGGGGTTGTGCTGCACGCCGAGCTGCGACGGCAGGTCCTGCGGCGACGACGGCTGCGGAGGTCACTGCGGCCTGTGCGATGGAACCGACGGTTGTGATTCGAGCGGGCAGTGCGTGCCGTGTCAGCCCCAATGCGACGGCAGGAGCTGCGGTGACGACGGCTGTGGTGGGAGCTGCGGCGCGTGTGCGGCGGGCAACAGCTGCGACGGATCGGGGCAGTGCGTGGCGGGATGCACGCCGCAGTGTGGTGCCAACGAGTGTGGCTCCAACGGATGCGGCGGAACATGCGGCATCTGTGGGAGCAGTGAGATCTGCTCGAG
>JAAZYN010000436.1 GCA_014239625.1 Myxococcales bacterium
GCCGACAGGCCATGAAACATGCGGGCTAGGTTAGCCCGGATGATTCATGACGCTTCGATCGAGGCTGAGGAGGCGGGGGGCGCGGACCGCCAGGCGGGCTGACGTCGGCTTCAACACCCGCCAAACCAGCCGCAGGGAGCTTGCGACCGCAGCTGTCGCCCCCAGGACGACGGTGGCTCCCCAATCGGGGGCGGGGCGGATCTGAACTCACCCACCGAGATCACTCAGCCGAGTTTCGGGCTGGCGGCGGATCGTCGCCGGGCGATCATCCCCGCCTGTCACCTGCGCTTTGGGGCGTTCAGCCGTGGAGCCGCGCGACAGCCCGGCCGGAAACCGGCGAATGTGAGCCTGCTTTGAAGACAGCGGCCATCTCGCGCGTCTCGGGGGTGTGCTCCTTCGATCTCTCAGCGCTGCGTTCACCGGCCTGGCCCTCATCTGTATCGGATTCATCGGTGCGATGACGCTCAGTAATCACGCCCGGACCGGTCGCTGGGAGGTGCCGTCGATCTCAGACGTCGTCGAGGTGCTCCGAATGTCAGGTGGCGTCGATCCAGAGGCAGCCCGCGTCATCTATCTCCACCCCGACGGGCTGACCGTGCGGCCGGGACGCGACGACTCCTCGAAGGGGCTGTCCCAGGTCCTCGCCAGCAGTGGCGTCGCCGGCGCGCGCGCGGTTCCAGCCTTTTCAGGGCGTCGGTCGGGCTGGCGGAAGATCGTCCGGTGCGTACAGCGCGGGCTCGCCGCCTACGACGTGACGGTGACCACCGAACGGCCTCCTCCGAGCGAAAACTACATCCTCGTGGCGGTTGGGGGGAGGGCTACCGACATTGGCATCTCACCTCGGAAGAGTCGGACCACCGCGGGGCTGGCTCCCCTGCGGGCCGGTCAACCCATCCCCCGCGCGGTCGTTTACGCCTTCAGCGCCACCCTCGGCAACGCACCACGCCGCGTCTGCGACACCATCCTGCACGAGGTGGGGCACGCCTACGGCCTCGAACATGTGAGGTCTTGCAAGGACATCATGGGCACACGCCGCGCGTGTGGCCGACAACGATTCGTCGACGGGCCCAAGACATGCGGTGAGCGCCGGGCCCAGCCCTGCAAGAGTGGGGCGACCCACCAAAACTCACACGCGGCCTTGACGGCGGTCTTAGGCGAGCGTCGCCGGTCGGTCTCGAGAGCCTCGTCGCCGCAGCATCAGCATCAGCAGCAGCGCCCACGCTAGCCACAGCAGGCCGGAGGTGCGCGCCGCAGCGCAGGCGTCAGCGGGGTCCTGTGCCTCCGCGAACGCGCCGCGTTGCTCTGGGGTGAGCTCTTCAATAGTCGTCCCATCGCCGCCAGCGGCCAAATCCGTCGCTTCGTCGTAGCCGCTCTCGCCAGCGGCCCAGTTGCTCCACCCTGGGGGCGCGCACATGGACTCGCCCGGGGGCGGCTCGGGACAGTCGGGCGCCTCGCCCGGGCGCGTGGTGCACGGCACCGGGTCCGGCGCCATCGTCTCGCAGGTCCACTCCGCCGGGCAGTCGGCGGCGGTCGTGCAGATCGTCTCCGTCGGCTTGCAGTACTTCAGCCCAGTGGGTGTGCAGGTGCAGCCGTCGGGTTCGTGACCGTCTTCTTTGCCGTCGCTGTCCGGCGCCGGGTCCGGGTCCGGGTCGGTCTCGTTGGGCGGGATGGAGCCCGATCCGCTGGAGCCCTGTGACGTGCACTCACACACCTCGGCGTCCTCGCAGGTGAAGCCATCGCCGCAGTCGCTGGCGGTGTCGCAGGGGGCCACGTATTTAGGCGCGCAGAAGGACTCTTCGGTGGTCTCGCAGACGGGCTCCGGCGGCGGATCGCAGGCTTCGCCCTCCCGGCAGGGGGCCGAGCTGGACGCTGTACAGGTCTCGTAGGAGACGCTCAGGCAGACCTGGTCGTCGCCGCAGTCGGCCGCGGTGGTGCAGGCCTTGGGGACGCAGGCTTTGAACTCGACCGGATCGCCGCAGTCGCATGGCTCTCCGTTGTCGGGGCAAGCACACGAGGAGCCACCCACAACCTCGCACTCTGTACCATCGGGGCAGTCCTCGTCCTGCTCACAGCTCGCGAGCCCGGGCAGCTCGGGGTCGCCACCGTAGTCGCAGTACCCGCTCGGGACGCAGGGCTCCTCGTTACAGTTGGGGTCGTCCGGGTCGCACGGCGGCGCAGCGCAGGGAGCCATCTGGCAGATCCCGCCCGGGTCGCAGTCGGCGTCCGAGGTGCAGGCCGTGTCTTCGGATTGAGCCTGGGCCGCGGTCCCCAGACCGGCCACGAGGGCGGCGGCGAAGGCCAGTCTCGCGATGCCTGAAGTGAGCCTCGTCATGATCGTCATTGTCGTCCTCTCCAAAATCATCGTGCCTTACGCTACCTACCGCGAACACGTCGTGGCAAGACGCGTCGTGGCGCCGCGTCCTCTGCCGGCCCGTTCCCTCCCTGTTGAGTGCTGCGGCGCTGATGGGTCCAGGTTCGTTTGCATCCGGCTCGAGATGGTCAGCCGGGGCGATCCAGACCTTGGCCTGGCCGCGACCGGACTGTATGGTCCGCGCCCGTGCCGGCCCAAGAGAAAGCTCGAGGTGTGCAGGCCCTGGTCGCCATCGTCGGGCTGGGGGCGGGGGTCGGGGTCTATCTCGCCCTCGCCGGGTCCCTGTCCACGCCGCGACATACGGGCGGCGCCGGCACGACGGAGGGATTGAGCGTGAGCGCCAGCGTGCCCCGCCAGCCCCCACCCGAGGTGCGTCTGTTGCCCCGGCGCCCGCGTGATCACGGCCACCGTCTGAGCGCTCGCCAGGCGACCGACCGCCCCTGGGGAATCGTGGGTGAGGGGCTCCCTGACCGGATCATTCCCGACTGCCCGAGGCTCAAGAGCGGCCGCAACAAGCCGTTCGTCTACGGCGTCGGGTCGAGCACGATGGGCGGCCTCGCGAAGGTCCTTGCCGGGGAGCTCAAGAAGTATGGGGTGCGCACGCGTAAGTGGGCGGTCGCTGGGAGCGGGCTCGCGCGGCCGGACTTCCACGACTGGCCGGGCGAGGTGCCGAGCGTGGTCCGCGACTATGATCCGGACGTCTTCGTCGTCGTCATCGGCACCAACGACAACCAGGCGGTGTGGGACGAGCAGGAGCGCGCATGGTATCGGCCGAACCACCCCAAATGGGCGCCCACCTACCGAGCTCGTATTCGAGCGATGCTGGCCAACATGAACCGGAAGCGCTCACGCTGGGTGTTCTGGGTCGGCCCGAATCTGCTCGACCGACGATCGAGCCGCCGGGTCGGAAAGAGGATCAACGCGATGATGGCTGAAGAGGTGCGCGCATACGGCTCAGAGCACGGCAACGCCTGGTACATCGATCTGTACAATATGGGGCGTGACGAGCGCGGGCGGGCGAAGACGTATTTATCGAAACCAGGCGGTGGCGACTACCGCCTGCGGGGCCATGACGGTGTGCACTTGTTGTACTCGGGTCTCCGCTGGGCTCTCGCCGAGCCTGTCCTGAAGAGCCTTCGCCCTTGCATCCGGGGTAAGAGCCTCCAGGGGATGGTGCCGGGACCCCGCCCGCGCCTCGAGTTTCACCTCGAAGAGCGCCGGGAGCGGCGCCCGTGAGCCGGCCTACGACCATCATCGCTCTCATGAGCCTCTTGGGAGCCTGTGGTCAGCCTCCCAAGGACGCGTTGCCGCCGCTTCCCAAGGCTCCGCCGCCCTCACCGCCGCCGGCCCAGGCAGCTGACCCAGCGCCCTCGACACCCGCCGCGCCCGGCCCCCGACGGGCCGCTGGGGACCCCGCCGAGCTCGCGCTCGAGCGCCTCCCACAGGGACCGGCGACGCCCGGTCAACGGTACCCTGCGACCCGGACGCTGTCGCCCTTCACGCCCTCCGTTGCGGCCAACATACAGGCCATCGCGGGCCGCGGTATCTCGCTGCGGGAGAGCGCCTTCATGAAGGTCGGCGCCTCCGGCTCTGCGGTGCCCTGGCTGCTGGGCTGCCTGGCCGGCCCTGACATCGTGCTCGGCGACTTCACGTCCCTGCGCTCTACCCTGGACGCGTTTCGCTCCTCCCCCGTAGCGCCGTTATCTCGCAAGAGCCTCGCTGCGCAGCCCGGACAGACGGCGCGCTGGGCCATCTCCGGAAATCCGTCTCCGGTGGAGCGAGAGATTGCCGCCGTGCAGCCGCGGTTTGCGTTGGTGCATTACGGGACCAATGACATGCACATGGCGGGCACCTTCAGCGGTGCGTTGCATCCGTTTGCGCGGAACCTGTTGGCCCTGGTGGACGGGCTGATGGATCAGGGGGTCATCC
>JAAZYN010000437.1 GCA_014239625.1 Myxococcales bacterium
GCCGCCTTCGCGATTCTATAAAAATAGCCGTGGTACTTCAAGGACGAGGAGAGGCTGCGGCCACGGCTTATGAAGGCCGTGTGGGAAGGAGATCAAGCTGGACGTGGAGCGGACCCATGGGAGCGCGTACAAGACCATCTTGGAGCGCATGGAGTCGGATCCTTGTGACATCGTCATCATCGCCAAGCACGGGGTGCGCGAGAGCGACCCCGGGGCCATGGGCACGACGGCAGAGCGCGTGATGCATCACGCCGACGTCCCGGTCGTGATCGGTTACGCCGCGGCCCCGGCGCTTCAACGCGCGGCCAGCTACGAGCGGCTGACCGTCTCGACGGACTACTCCGAGGACAGCGTCATCGGGGTACGCCGGGTCTTGCAGCTCGCCACCGCCTTCGACGCCGCAGTGGAGGTGCTGCATGCGATCACGCTTCCGGGGGACGCGAAAGCCGACTGGGGTAGCATCTACGCCGATGCCCAACTCGAACATCTCAACCAGCGGCTGGCCGAGGACATCGGAGACTCGCGGGCGCGAGGGCGCATTCACGCGGGCCTTCGCGTCCCGGAGACGGTCATCGAGGGCGCCCGACAAGGAGGCGCAGACATGCTGTGCGTCCCCACCCACGGCAAAGGGGCGATCCGGCGCGCGCTCTTCGGGAGCGTCGCCGATCGCGTCATGAGGATGGCGCCGATGCCCGCCATGATCATGCCTCGGAGGTGGCTGAGAGGTTGAACGACCCGTCAACAGAGCCGCTCGACGATCGATTGAGCCAGCTGGTCGGCCTGGTGGTGGCCGAGCGTTATCGGCTGGAAGCCCTGGTCGGTGCGGGCGGCATGGGCGCGGTCTATCGGGCTCGGCACCTGGAGGCTGGCTTCGAGGTAGCCCTCAAGCTGATTCGACCGGGTCTGGGGCGGCCCGTTATTCAGAGCCGTTTTTTGCGGGAGGCGCGGGTCACCAGCCGACTGCGCCACCCGCACGTGGTCACGGTGGTGGACTTCGGTCGCTGGAAGCAGCACGACAGCCTGTACCTGGCCATGGAGTTTGTCGAAGGCGTGTCCCTCAACCGGCTGATCGACAGCCAGGTGCTGTCGATCCCGATGCGTCTGGGGCTCATCGATCAAGCGCTGGATGCCCTGGCCCACGTGCACGCGCGCGGGATCGTTCATCGCGACGTCAAGCCCGACAATATTCTGGTCAGTCGACTCGACGACGGGGCACTCAGCGTCAAGCTCACCGATTTTGGCATCGCGGCTTGCGTCGACGACACCTCCGAGCACCTGACGCGGGCCGGTGAGGCCCTGGGCACTCCCGCGTACATGGCGCCGGAGGTGGCTGCCGGGGCGGAGCGTGGCGCCGGCGCCACCAGCGACCTCTACGCCATCGGGACGCTGCTCTACCGTATCCTGAGTGGTCGTCTGCCCTTCGAGGGGCCAGGCCTCGGCGTCATGATCGCCAAGGCCAGCTCTGACGCGCCCCCACTCGCTCTCCGCCCGGAGGCGGCGGACGTCGGTCAGCCCCTCGTCGAGTGCGTGATGCGGCTGTTGGCGAAGGACCCCAACCAGCGCCCGCCGATGGCTGCCGACGTGCGCCGCGCGCTGGCGCCGTTCATCGAGGTGGCGGTCCACCCAGCGGAGGCCTGGGCGTCGCTGGGCGGGTCCCTGGGCCCCCCCGACGCCCACGCGGTGACACGGGCCCGGGCGGCTGCGGCCACCGTCGCTGGCTCCAAATCGGCTGGCGCCGTGCTCCAGCTCATCGGGCGGCAGAGCGAGCTGAGTGTCCTGGGGCGCCTCGTCGACGAGGTGGAGACCGGCCAGCAGGGCCGGGTCGCGCTGGTCATGGGTGAGCCGGGCCTGGGCAAGAGCCAGATGGCGACGACGGTGCTGGCGGAGCTCGCCGAGGAGGGGCGCTTCCGAGTGCTCAGAGCGGTCTTTCGACAGGGTGATCCGGGCAGCGGCGGCCTGCGGGCGGCGGTCGAACAAGAGCTCGGCACCATCGGGCGGAGCGAGTCCTTCGTGCGCGACGCCATCGGCAGGTTCTTGACGCGTCACGACGACTTCGACGAGCGCGAGGTCGACGAGCTGTGTGCCTACCTGCGGCCGCCGACGGAGACGCCGACGGAGGCACAGACGGAAGCGGCGCAGGGGCGCAACTTCGCCCTGGTGGTGCGGGTGTTGCGGCGGCTGGCCAGGGATCGACCGGTGGCGCTGGGGCTCGACGACCTCCTGGCCGGCGGGGCGTCGGCCGCGGCCTTCCTCGAGTACGTCCTGTTCGAGGCGGACTACGAGCCCTTTCCGCTCTTCGTCCTGGCGACCTCGCGGCCCCCAGCCGGCGACGACGTGGTGGCTGCCATGCTCGGTCGATCGGACAGGTTCGAGGGCGCGGCGCGGGTCACGATCCGCGTTCAGGCGTTGCCGATCGAGGTGTTGGCCGATGGGCTCGCCGAGATCCAGGGGCTGGACCCCGTCGCCGCGCGGCGCGTGGCCGAGCGATCCGGAGGGCACCCCCTGTTCGCCTTGCACCTCGCCCGCTCGGCGGCCGGGCTGACCACCACCCCGGCGACCGCGCCGACTCCGTCGGAGGACAGCGAACGAGGCCTCCCCGCGCCACTTCAGGCGATCATCGACGCCGAGCTGCGGCGCAGCTTGGAGGCCTCGGAGGAGCCCGAGCGGCTTCGCGAGGTCGTGCTTCAGATCGCCGTGTTGGGAGACCCCGTCGACGTCGACCTGCTGGAGAGCTTCGTGGAGGCCGGCGGCCACTCCACCGACACCCTCGACGACGACCTGGATGCGTTGCTGGATCTACGCATCCTGACGGAATACGAGCTCGGCGACGCGGAGTTCGTATCGTTCACCCAGCGCCTCACGCGGGACGCCGTCCTGGCCGGCCTCAATCGCCGCCGGTTGCGCCGATACCACCGGCGCGCCGCGGACGTGTTCATTCAGCAGGCGATCTCCAGAGACGCCCGTCGCACCATGGCCGGCAGCATCGGCGATCACCTCGCCGCCGCCGGGGGCGGTGAAGAGGCCGTGGACTGGTGGCTGCAGGCGTTCAGCTGGGAGATGTGCCGCGGCGAGACGCTGCGTGCGGCGCGTTGGGGGTTGAGCGCGGTCGCCTTGTTGGAACCGTCGGATCCGCGCTGGGCCGAGACCCGGCGGCGCCTCGGCCGGCAGCTGCTGGACGCCGGGGACCTGGAGACCGCCGAGGACGTCCTCACTCCGGTAGTCGCTGGCTTGGACCCCAACGCCGCGGCGCTGGCCGGAGACGTGCTGAGCGATCTGTACGAAAATCGCGGTGACTCCAAGAAGTGGTCGCGGCTGCTCGACGAGCTGGGCGCTCGCGAGCAGCAGATGGGGCCGGCGGCGCGGCGGGCGCTAAATCGCGCGCGGGCCATCTTTTTCAACACCATGGGGCGGGTTCACGAGGGGTGGGTCGCGGCCGAGGCCTCACTGGTGGACGCCGAGACGCCCGAAGAGTTGGCGCGGGGCTACCAACGGCTGGCGTTCCTGGCGATCGCCATGGGCCAGGGGGCCGTCGGCTTGACCGCGGCCGAGGCCGCCGTGACCGCCGCGGGTGAGGATGAGGGGCTGCGCATTCGTGCACTCCGCGCCCGTGGCTCGCTCCGGGGGTGGTCGGGCGATCAGGCGGGCGCCCTGCGTGACCACCGCGAGGTCTACGAGACCGGCAGGCGCAGCGGCAGAGCGTCGCGCGTGCCGGTGGCCCTGAGTGACCTGGCGCAGACCTATTACTCTCTCGGTGATCATCACGAGGCGCTGCGCTACGCGGAGGAGGCGGCGCGCACGTCGATCGCCATGGGCTTGCGCACCAACGAGCTGTTCGCGAGCTACGTGCGGATCGCGGTGCTGGTGGAGCTGGGTCGGGTGGACGAGGCCGAAGCCCTCCTCGACAGGGGCGTCAGCATGGCCCGCGAGATGGGTTTTCCTCTGCTGTTGGTCGCCGAGTCCGCGTTCAAAGCCTTGATCCTGGCGGTTCGCGGCGACTCCCAGGCGGCGATCGAGGCCGTCGGGGCCTTCGGGCGACCGGCGGTGTTGCCACCCCTACCGGCCGTCGCGGTCATTCTGGAAGGGATCCTGGACCACGTGGAGTGGAACCAGGTGTCCGCCGAGAAGCGTCAGCTGCGACATCCGATGGCCACGCGGGCGGTGGAGATCTGGGAAGCCATCGGCAACCTCGCTCGGGCTGACCGCGTGCGAGCGTTTCTCGACCCCTGATGACCACGGCGCACCAGCGCGTGGCGTTCAGGGATCGGGGCTCAAGCCAGCGTCGCGATCCCTTCGCGGCGC
>JAAZYN010000438.1 GCA_014239625.1 Myxococcales bacterium
ACTCGACGGTGAGCAGCGCCTGATCGGACGCGCCGAAGCGCGTCGCCGTGCCGACCAGGTGGTTTTTCGTGACGGTGATGACCGACGTCCAAGCCAACCCGTCCGGGAGCTCCACCTCCCACACCAACGCGTCCCCCTCGAAGGCTCGTAGATCGGGGTGGCCGGTGGCCAGCAGGTCGCTGATCTGGGTCTCGTAGTTGTAGTGCACGCCGCCGTCACACATCGGCGTGGCCCCCATGATCGGGCCGGTGGCCAGCGGGATGATGTTGGCGGGAGCGCAGCGCGACGGGTCGGGGTCCGCGTCGGTGTTGTCGTCGCACGCGGCGATGTCTGCGATCCGCATGTTGGCGTTCGCCTCTCCCGGGTTGAGCATCCCCGCCGCCGAGTTGCCATCGGCCACCTTCACCCGCGCGCCATCTGGGCTTATGGCTGGGCTCGAGGCGCTGGCCGCGACGGTCTCCATGCTCCATCCAGGCTCGAGCTCCGGGGCCTCGACGGTCCCTCCGACGCGCACCTGCACCAGGGCGCCGTGCTCCGGATCCGCCCCGCCGCCGACCACGTAGAGATCGCCCCTCGGAGCGACCGCCAGCGTGTTGGAGCTGAAGGCGCCCCCGGCACCCGCGAAGGTGTTCAAGAAGGCCACCGCGTCCCCATGCTGCAGGGTGCCGAAGTCCTCCAGGATCTCTGGCGGCAGCAAGCTCTCTATCGAGATCTGCGTGTCCAGTGACGCCAACGGCACAAAGCCGTATGTCGCCTGGATCGACAGGCTCGCGAGCACCTCGCCCGTAGCGCGGCTCAGCAACATCACGACCCCCTCATCGGTGACCGTGGCGATGTGCCCGTCCGGCGTAAAATGCAGACCGATGGCGCCGCTCGCCTCTCCGAACGCCGTCCGCCAGCGCTCTTTCCCCGACGCGGTCAGGGAGACCACGCTGTCGGCCGAGCTGAAGTAGAGCGCGCCGTCCCGGTCGACCTCCACGGCCGACTCCAGCACGTCGGGGTAGTGATGACACCAGAGCGTCTCGCCTCCCTCCACCGAGATGGCGTGGATGGTGCACGACGTCGGCTCGGGATGGGTCGTCGCCACATAGGTGACGGCGCCGTCGGGGCTGAACGTGTTGGGCTGGACCAGGCCGTGACCCTTCAGGGCATGCCAGCTCTGCTCGAAGGCCGAGGCGGTCACGCACGGGACGTAGTCGCTGTGACCCGGCCCGGCGTGGATCGCCACGTAGGGGATCCCGTCCGGATACGGATAGGGCTGCGTCACATGGCAGGCGAAGGGAGCCGGCTGGGGAGGGAAACCCGGGGTCGCCAGATCGGCCTGGATATCGTCACCGCCCGGCGCGGGCGCCGCTCCGGGGCAACCGACCTGGCCGACGCTCAAGGCCCCGCCCAGCAGCCAGATAACCCACGCGCTTGTAGACTTTTCGGCCATCGGTCGCTCCTCCATTGATAACCACCAGAACGGTCAGTACACTAAGCGGCGCCAGAGAGCCCCGTCAAGACTTAATGTACCAATCGTTCTGGTGGTTCTGTATGCCCCCAACAAAACAACGCCGCGCCCAAGGGATCGAGAGTCGACGCAGGCTCATCGAGGCGACCGCCGAGCTCCTGGGCGATGGGGGATACTCCGCCATGAGCGTCGACGGCATCGCCAAGCGCGCCGGGGTCGTCAAGAGCGCGCTGTACTGGCACTTCGGCAGCAAACGCGGCCTCCTGTTGGCGGCCCTGGAGCATCACATCGACACCTGGACCGACGAGGTGGCCCGATCGGTCGCGGAAGAGTCCCACCCCTACGGGAGGCTCGAGGCCTTTCTGCGATACATCCGCGACGTCATCGTGGCGCGGCCCTTCAGCCGTCGGCTCATCTTCTCGTTGCTCATGGAGCGCGCCCACGCCGACGAGGACATCCGCGCTCTCATCGCCCGGATGTTCCGGGAGCTGCGCCAGGCCCTGGTCGACGGGTTCGCCCTGGCGGTCCCCGTGACGCCGCAGCTGGAGGGGTTCTGCGACCGCCTCGTGTGTGAGCTGGACGGGTTGTTTTTGGGCTTTCAGGCCGACCCCGATGTGGCGCGCCTGGACGCCAACCTCGCCCATCTTCAGCGGTGGATTCCACGGCGCCTGGCGACGGAGGTTCTGGGCGCCTGAGCGTGGACACCGTGTCGCCACGGTGCCGACCCGGTAGGCGGCGTCGCTCGTCCGACGGGCTCGACCGCCGGGACCTCGAAGGAGGCCCCGGGTGACCGGGTCGCGTCGCTCCGGCGCCGGGGTGGGCCGGGCCACCCGGGCTGGCGCCTCGCCAGCGGCCGACTCCCCGGCGATCTCGCGTTCGACCCCTCGGTGTCGCTCCGTCAGGTGCCACGGCTGTGTCCGTGTGACCACGCGACCGTGTGTCGGTGACAGCACAGGGGCCTGGATGAAGACGTAAGGTGTTGAATGTCAACACGAACCGGTGTTGGCACCCTTTCTGCTAGAGGAGCAGGCAGGAGGTACACCATGAACCATCGCCTTACCGTCTTGATCGCCCTTTCAACGCTCGCCACAGCTTCGGCCTGCGACGTCGACCCGTCCCTGGGACACCCCCACGCCGAGGTCTACGACGCCTACGGTGACGGGGGTTCACCCCGTGGCTTGGCCGTTTCTGCGACGTTCATCGGACCAGCCGGGGCCCTCGAGCCACCGCCGCCACCGGTGGAACCCACACGCGCCGAGGCTCCCACGGCTCCCACCCTGATCGTCGGTGGTGCCGCGACGACCGCGGCCACCCCCACCAGGGCCGGCAGGACCGCAACGGTCGCGCCCGCCGAGGTCGCGCCCGCCGTGGCCGAGCCCACCCGGGCCGTCAAGGCCCCAACGGTCGAACCCACCGAGGTAGAGCCCACCGAGGTAGAGCCCACCGAAGAGGAGCCCACCGAGGTCGATGACGCGCCCTTCGACGGTGAGGTCCTCGGGACGCGCCTCTACTGGGGCCCGCGAGGCAAACGCTTTGGCATCATGCAGGTGGACTTCGAGGGCGGCGGCAGCGGCTGGTCCGATATCACCGGCAAGATCGTGCGGCTCCGTGACGGCGCGGTGCGCCACCAGCGCGTCATCGCCGAGGCCGACCGGGCCGAGGACAGCGAGGACGACATCGACCCTCGCGCCACCCGCCGAGGGTTGAAGTTTCACAACCTGCTCACCGACAAACGCTACACCCTGGCCGCGGAGGCCTCGCTCTCCCCGGTCGACGGCGAGGCCGACATCTACGACACCCGGGAGGCGGTCGTCGACGCGGGGCCCCACAAAGGGATGACCTTCACGCTCGAAGCCGTCGGGAGCGACCGCGTCCGGATCTGGGTGAAGTCGCCCGGGGCCGACAAGCGGCGGCTCCTGGGGAGCGGCTCGGTGCCCCTGGAGGAGTGTTGGGACGCCGAGCACCCAGATGACGCCGAGATGTGGCCCCACGCCGTGATGAGCGGCGATCAGCTGTGCCACCAGGGCGAGCCGCGCCTCTCAGCGGTGTGGATCTCGCCCAACAGCGCCCACGTCGTCGTCGAAGTCGCCAGCGCGCCGGGGCCCGGGTGTCGCGCTGACAGCTTCTCCGGACTGGTCGTGGGACGCGTGCGGTAGCTCTCACCGCGCCGGTACGATCCAGTCCGGCCTCCCACCGACGACGATCCCGGCGCCCTGCGCGCGCACCCTTGGGCGCTCGCGGGAGGCGACCCGTCGAGACGACCCCGCCCCGCAGGAGCCCACGGGATCCGCGGGGCGGCGTGCCCCCCCGAAGCACGAGGCCACGGCCCGACGACGATCGGACAGGGGGGACAACCGGTCGTGACGCGACGCGAACCGGGCGCCCCTCCCCCACGCCAGCAGCGAGCCCCCTGCACCGCGACTCGTCGACAGCTGCTCACAGGCGTGGCTGCTCGGCCCGCCCCCCCGCGCTCCGCTCGGATCGGGTGAGCCGAGGCGCCGCCGCCGAGCGGGGCCCGTGCGAGACCGTTTGACTAATGGAGCCGGGTTCATTAGTTTGTTCGACGTGCGAACAAACCCCCAGCCGAGGCCCACCGAAGGCGCCCCCCCGTTGCTTGAGCTGCGCGACGTCTGCATGACGTTCCCGGCCGGTGGCGTGCTGTCCCGTCGCCGACTGCGGGCCGTCACCGGAGTCTCCCTCAGCATCTCCAAGGGGGAGACCGTGGCCCTGGTGGGCGAGAGCGGCAGCGGCAAGAGCACCATCGCGCGCATCATCGCGCGCCTTCATCAGCCCGACAGCGGTCGGCTGCTGCTCGACGGGGCCGACGTGCTGTCCACCGAGAGG
>JAAZYN010000439.1 GCA_014239625.1 Myxococcales bacterium
CGATCGCGATGCCGAAATGGCGCGCCCCCTCCGGCGCGGTGGCGCGCAGGTTGGATGTCAGCTCGCCAATGACCGAGCGCAGGCTCAATCCGCGATTTTCTTCCAGCTCGGCGAAATGGTGACGATGCACCACGGCGAGCGCGTCGACGCGGCGCTGGATCGACGAATAGGCCTCGCTGGCCTCCTTGCAGCGCGCGCCGCGCGCGTGGAAGTTGATCAGGCTGGAGATGACCTGGAGGTTGTTCTTCACGCGATGATGGATCTCGTTGAGCGCGACCTGAGTGTCGGCCAACACCCGGGAGGTGTCCGCGAGGGTTTTGGCCAGGTCCCGTTCGGATCTGCGGCGCGCGGTCACATCTCGCGCCACGACGGGCGCGCCCCGCCCGTCGGAGAGCGCCACTGGCGCGACCGTCGCGTGCACATCAACGCGCGTGGAGTGATCATGGACCGGGAGCTGCCACTCCCGCGAGCTCCGGCGCGGCGGGTCGGGCCCCAGGCAACAGCTCACCGTCTCCCAAATCGGGGTCCGCTGACGGAGGTCCATCCCCACGGCCAGCTGCGGCCACAGCTCCTGCGCGAAACCGTTGAGCCCGAAGACGACACCGTCGGAGCTCACGACGATCAGCGCCGCCGGGCACGCGTCGAAGAGCGCCTCGAAACGGCGCTCCGTATCCTTCGCACCCGACGCGCTCGGCAGCTGCGCTACCGGTTGGCGCGGCCCGCGCTCCTCGGGCAGCGACGGATCCCGACCACGGGCCGTCAGGACCCAGAGCACCTGCGGCCCCAGCCCCGCGCGGTGGAGGTGATGAACATTCGACGCCCTCCCCGAAGCCACGCTGCAGCAGTTGGCCCGGATACTTCGCGCCCCTTCGGCTGCAGCCGGCGGATCCGCAGCGCTGATGGGCGCGACCTCCCTGAGGCTGGCGTGACGTATGTCGAACGCGGCGTCAACGACCTCCGGCCCTTGCCAGGCGCGTCAGCGCTACCTCTCCTTGCTCCGGCTCGAAGTGGCACGGGCCATCCACCATGGAGTGGGGAACCCAAAATGAATGTTTTTTCGTCGCAAATGCTCTATCTATCGACACTTAATATGCAAAAATGCACGGATGAACTGGGATGATATCAAGATCTTTTTGACCGTCGCCCGAGCCGGCTCGGTGACTCGGGCAGCGAGCCGGCTCGGAGTGAGGCACTCCACCGTCTCGCGGCGGCTGCGCCGATTCGAAGAGCAGCTCGGCGTGAGGTTGTTCGATCGCAAGCGCACCGGGTACCTGCTGACCGCGGCCGGGGAGGACCTGGCCGGCACCGCGCGGCGGATGGAGCGGGAGTTTCTTAGTATCGACGACGGCCTGCTCGGGCGTGACGAGGACCTCCGTGGCGTGCTGCGCGTGTCCACGGCGGACGCTATGGCGACGACGTTCTTGATGCCCATCGCGGCCGAGTTTGCGCAGCGCCACCCCGAAGTCGACCTGCGCCTCATGGTGTCCAACGACTACATCAGCCTGGCCCAGCGCGAGGCCGACGTCGCCATACGGGCCAGTAACACGCCCCCCGACGGGCTCCTTGGCAAGCGCATCGCGCGCCTCGCCTTCGCGGTCTATGGGACCCACGGCTACGTGTCGTCGCTGGCGGACGGGACCCCTCCGACGTGGATCTCGGCCGAGGGTGACATGCCGTTCAAGTCGTGGATTCGACGACGCACCGAAGGCCACCGGATCCAACTCACGGTCGACGAAGCCACGCTCACCCACACCGCCCTGCTCGAGGGTCGCTCGGTGGGGCTGATGCCCTGTTTCATGGGGGACACGGACCCGCGCCTGGTGCGGTACGAAGCGCCCACGCCGGAGACCGATCTGGAGCTGTGGATCCTCGTGCACAGCGACCTGAAACGGACGGCTCGGGTGAGGGTGTTCAGAGACTTCGTGACCGAGCGACTGCTCCAGCAGCTCGAGTTGCTCGAAGGACGCGTCGGTGGCGGCGTTCAGCAGACAGGGTAGGAGCGCTCGACCAGCGGCGCCCGGCTGAGCACGCGGAGCTTCGACGTCCGCATCCAGCCGCGCGCGCTGCGACGCGAGCGCAGCGTCGAATCCGCCGGGCCCGGCTCAGGGCCGCCCATCCGCGGGCTCATCCCAGCTCGAGGAGGTCCGCCCACGCCCTCAAATACAGCACCACGTCCTCGCGCGCTCGGAAGTCGAGCTCTCGCCCCGGCCCGGCGGCCCGCAGCACTCGTCGATCGCTGAGCCGTTCGAGGTGCTCCAGGTCCCTGGTCGTAAGCCCCAACGCCAACATCTCGGCGATCACATGATCGATGGGGAAACCGCTGGCGGGACAGTAGTCGACCGCGTGCTGTGACCAATCACCCGCCTTCTCGAGGGCCAACGCGTGAATCTCATCTGGCCTTCGGCCGGTGAGGGTCTGAACCAGATGTCCGCAATTGCAGCGGCCCTGATGCGACCACTGATACCTCGTCTCCGGATCGTCGAGACGGGCGGACGTCCGCCGTAACGCCGTGATCAGTCGCCGGCGGCGGTCGGTGAGCATGTTCATGCGGCACCATCGTCGAAGGGGCTCAACTCATCGAGACCGTACCGCGCCGCATACGCCTTGGCGACCCCCTGGCAGCGAGGGAGCGCCACGCAGGACGCGCAGGCTGGCGCGAACACGCACGATTGCGCCTCGACGTGCTCCATCGCAAAGAGGGCCTGACCGTCGAGGTCCTCCAGGTAGTGCGTCTCGCCAAACCCCGTTCGGGTCATCGGCTGGAGGTCGCCGCGACCCACGACGCAGTTGGGGAGCCCCTCGAAATAGATCGGCATCGGCCAATCGGCGCGCCGGCGCTCCAACTCGGCGACGGCGGAGCGGACATCCTCGAAGCGGAGCTGGATGCCATCCCACGCGCCGCCCTTTCCAGACGTCGACGGGAACGCGAACTTCATGGCGAAGGGCGCCACCCCGGCGAAGCGTCCCAGGCACTCGTCCACCAGGTCGGAGAGGGCGTCCAGGTTGTCGCGCGTCAGGACACAGTTGAGCATGACCTGTACGCCCGCCCGCAAGAGCCGCTCGATCCCGGCGAGGGTCTCACGGTGGGCGACCTCCGCGGCACCGAAGAGGCGAGCGCTGATCTCGGCCCGGTGATGGTGGAGTGACACGATCGCGCGGCGCAAGCCCTGCTGGACCGTCCGCTCCGTGAACCCCTGGTCCGCGAAGCGGCGCCCGTGGGTGTTGAGGTCCCACCGAATCCCACGCGCGTTGAGCCGCATCACGACATCATCGAACGCGGGATGGATGGTCGGCTCGCCGCCGGTCACGACGACGCGGCGCACCCCTAGCGCCACCAACCGCTCCACCCTCCGGAGGGTCTCCGCAGGGGCGATGAGACGCGCGCCAGGGCGCCCGGAGTTGCTGCAGAAGGGGCAGGCGTTGTTACAGGCCTCGCCGAGACGAAACAAGACCACGGAGCGCGCCGTGATCGGGGCGACCGGTGGGACGACCCTCTCGAATGAGCCATCGGCGTGAGTTCGAACGACGCTGTCCATACAACGCTTATCTTGCCAGGTGACGCCGCGTCCCGACACGCCCGACATTGGCAATCCCACACATCGCCACCGCGGCTGATCGTGCACGTCCTCGTCGGCCCAGGTCGCGCGCCGCGCAGTGGGCGTCAGGCCCGCGCGGTGCTCCCCAGGTGGGTCGACGAGGGGCGCGCATGGACGGCCACTGGCGAGCACGATACTGTCGACAGACATGCTCGAACTGCGATCCATGCTCGACCGCCTGCGACAAAAGGACGCCAAAGAGCTGCTCCTGCACGCAGGCAGCCGCCCTACCCTGCGCATGAAAAGCGGTGAGACGCGAGCGCTGGCGAGCTCGGCGCTGGATTTCAAGAGCATGCTCGACCTCATCGGGGGCTCCCCCATCGGCAAGCTGGTCTCGAGAGCCACCGCCGATGGATACAACGCGACACTCGAGATCGACGGCGCCCCAATGGCCGTCACCATCGTCAAGCGCGGCGTGGAGCTGCACGTCCGTGTGCGGCGCCCGACCCTGCCGGCGGCCCGGCGCGTCCAGCTGGTCACCCCCGCGCCGACCAGGGAGCGTTCTCGAGGCACCTTCCTGAACAGCCCGCGGGTGTCGGCTCCGCCACTCGAGGAGCCCCGCGGCGACCACGCCCTGGCCAAGCTCTTCGGCCGCTCCCTGTCGACCGCTTCCAGCGAGCCAGCGCGCGCCGCCCCGGCAGCGCCACCAGCGCGCGCCGCCCCGGCAGC
>JAAZYN010000043.1 GCA_014239625.1 Myxococcales bacterium
CGGGGCAAGACCTCTACGCAACCGAGACCCATCCCGGCGGCAGCAGCGCCTCCGTGGGCTTTGACGCGACGCTCGAGGAGGTGCTGCACCTCATCACGTCCAAGGGACACGCTCGCGCGTACCCGGACGCGTTCGGCGAACACCCTGGAACCACCTTGACGGACGCGATGGATCTGGCGCGCGGCGGGCGCTTCATGTCGGTGCCGCCTACGTATCCGCCGGGCGCGTGGTACCACTACGACGACGTCACCTGTGACTATGAGTGTATGGCCACGGAGTACGTGTATTGGGCGCTGACCTCGATCTTGGGAGCGCAATCGTACGCCGGCCGATGCGAGGACATCGCGATCGAGTGGGAGCCATGCACCGAGGCGCTGGTGCAAGAGCGCGACCCGGCGGTCTATTCGCTCCTCACCAACCAGGGATACGCGCTCCCCACCGCGCTGCCGGATGGGATGTACTGCCAGTAGGAGGGTCCCTCGCGCCGGCTCGCGCCTCGGCGACCACCGCCAGCCCCTCGAGCGCCTCGACGAATCCCCAGTCATGTCCAACACGAGACGCAAAAGCTCATGGAAACCCATCTGACCATCATCCTCATCTGCTTTGCCCCTGGGATTTTCTGGCTCGGCTTCTTCTTCCAACGCGCCAAATACGACCACATCGGCGACAAGGTCCTCGTCGCCATGTTCATGGCGGGCCTGGTGGCGGGGCCCATCGCGCTCGGCCTGTTCTACCTCCTTCAACAGGTGCCGTTCTACAAAGACCTGACTCAGCTGCATCTGGTCGAAGACAACGCTGTGCGGTTCGCGTATTGCGTCTTTGGCATCGGCCCTGTCGAGGAGCTGTCGAAATTCCTCGTGGTCTGGACGATCATGTACCGCAGAGAAGAGTTTTCCTCGGCCATCGACGGCTTGACCTTCGCGGCGGCGGCCGCGCTCGGGTTCGCGTCGATCGAGAATTGGTATTTTCTCGAAAACGCGCCGGAGTCGCTCCTGGACGACGGCGACATCGTGTTGGCGAGCGGCGTCGTTCTGCCGTTTGTGCATATGCTCTTTTCCTCATTCTGGGGTGTCGGTCTGTCATTTTCCAAGTTCACGACCGCCCCTCAGAGCAACCGAGTGCTGCTGACGGGGCTCGTCTTGGCGAGCGTGTTTCACGGGCTCTACGACTACATCACCCTGTCCCATACCGTGCCTGGGGTCCTGTTGATCCCGTTGGTGCTGGTCCTGTGGATTTGGCTGGTGGTCGCGATGCGTCGATTGGCGCTCCAGAGGCCACTGCGCGACGCATTTGACCTGACCCAGAGTTCCACACAAGACCCGCAAGAGGTCACCTCGCGGACCGGTGAGACGAAGCCGGGAGCGTGATCGCGCCAGTCGAATCGGGCGTTCAATCGATTTGACCGGCGGCACGACGCGTCGCGATTCACGTCGGCTCGAGGCAGAGCTGGCCGAGCAGCCTCGAAGCTCAGGGTCGAGCCACGTTGACCCTCACAATGCGACCGGAGATCGTCGCTACCTGCCCAACAGCGCGAGGCCCGGGACCGTGACTCGAACGCACGTACCGCTATCGGACGAGACCTCCACGGTGGCCCTGAGCTGACGCGCGACCGCCTCGATCAGGGTCT
Organism: Myxococcales bacterium; assembly: GCA_014239625.1. GTDB lineage: Bacteria > Myxococcota_A > UBA9042 > PHBI01 > JAAZYN01 > JAAZYN01. Next base: position 1,628 of record JAAZYN010000043.1, read on the forward strand.
TGCCAAACGATGACCTCCCCTCAGGGAAGCTCTTCATTCCTGGGCCCCTGTCGGACACCTGAAAATAGAACCCGCCATCAACCGCACCTACGCGGACGCAAATCTCCGGGTTGCCGTCCGCGCCGCCGCCGTGTTTGAGGCTGTTGGTGACCAGCTCGTTCATGACGAGCCCGCATGGGACGGCCTGCTCGATAGGCAGCTCGATGGGCTCGCTCTCGACCTCAATCACAGCCAACACCCCCACCGAGACTTGCAACGACTGACACAGCGACTTGGTATATGCGGAGAAGTCGACCCGCGAGAGGTCTTCGGTGGCGTACAACAGCTGGTGGACAAGCGCCATTGACTGAACACGCCGGCCAGTGTCGAACAGCGCCTCTTTGACGTCCGGAAGTCCAATCGCGTCAGCCTGGAGCGACACGAGGCTCGAGATGATCTGCAGATTGTTCTTCACCCGATGGTGCACTTCCTGAACCAGGGTAACCTTTTCTCTCAAGGACTGTTGGAGCGCGCTCTGGATCTCGAGCCGTTCGGTGAGGTCGCGAACCGACACGATCACGCCGCGCCTGGACCCTCCGAAGCGGGCGACCGACAACTCAGCGGGGAAGATCCGACCGGTCGCAGCGACCGCCTCGCGCTCGACGAGCCGTGGGATCGATGAATGGCCCATGGGCTCTCCGTCGGCGATCGTCTCGATCGCCTCGTTGAACCCCGGCACGAGCTGATCGACGTGCGTCATCTCCTCCAGATCAAACAAGCCCTTGGCGCGAGCGTTGGCGGATCTGATGCGGCCCTCATGATCGAGCAAGAGCGACGGATCCGGGCTCTGCTCAAAGATCGTCTCGAAGGCCTTCCGTGCTGACTGGGCCAGCATGAATGAGGCCAACAGGCAGCCCATGTGGTGCAGGGTCGCGGGAAGGTGCTCGTGACCCGGGTAGCGGTCAGAGCCTCCTACCTCCAGCACCGCCAGTGTGACGTCCCCCGCTTTGACGGGTGTGGCGCACATGGTGCGGATCCCGGCCTGCCGTGCGGCATCCATTCGCCTCGATGAGGCACCCTCGGCCCCGGCTCCCCAAAAGTCGGTCACCGCGCAGGTTTCGCCAGAACCCCACGCGAGGCCTGGCGCACCGACACCACGTATGGACTCTAGCCCGGCACGAAACGACAGGGTTCGACTCATTTCCAGCCAAGGCTCCCCGGTCTGGTCGGCGCACGCGCCGAAGGCATAGACGAGCTCAGGGGAGTCCTCGTGCACCATCCAAAGCTGGGCGGCTCGGATATCCAGCTCCTGGACCAGCTCGTTGACGACGACCTGGGCCGCGCTCTCGATGGATTCGCTGGTCAACATCTTGCTGGTCGCTCGCTGAACGAGCGCCTCTCGACTCGAAGCGGTCTTGCGCTCGGTGACGTCGGTCTGGACGGCTACAAATCCAGAGACGGCACCCTTGGGGTCGAAGTACGGGTCGCACTCGATATGAACCCAATACTGCCGGCCACACTTGCGATAATTGAGCACCGTTACGGCGAACGACTCCCCGCGGGCGAGCGCTTTTGCCATCAGCTGCTTGGCCTCCAACCGCGTGTCCGACCCCTGGAGGAGGTCCCCCGGTCTGTGTCCCAACGCTTCCTCGAGGGCGTACCCCGTCAGGGCGGTGAACCCCGCGTTGACCCACTCGATCCGGCCCTCGCGGTCGGTCACGACCACCGCGTTGCGGGTCCGACTTGCCAAGGTGGCCATCAACTCCAAGCGCTGTTCCGCCGCTATCTCGCGGTCGATGACCTTCAAGATCCCGCGCCAGCCCCGGACGGTTCCGTCTCGGGTCGTCAGTGGACGTGAGGTGTTCTGGATCCAGCGGGAGCCTCCGCCATCGAGCTGCACCCGAAATACGTTGGGGCGTGTCCCTGGCGCGAACATCTGGGCAAACACGTCGCGATCGGCGGCGAGCACGCGAGACTCGAACATCTTCACGGTGGGCGTCACGCTGCCAGACTGTAGAAACCGATGGACGTTGGCCGACCACCTCATCAAGTCTCCAGGAACATCGCGCTCCCAGAGGCCAAAGCCGAAAGCGTCCAGCACCACGGCGAGCTCATCGAAGCCGACCCGGGACGACGCGAACGCGCACAGCGCCTGTGCGTCCGGCGGGCTTCCCTCCGTGACAGCTTCCGACTCGCGCATGTATTCGGTCTCCAAGTGATCGCAGAGGCGGCTGACTAACACGCCGATCACCGGAACAGCCATCATAGAAAACACGCGGCGCCACCGGGCGTGAAGGCTGAGTGGATGGGCGAGCGACAGCTCTTGGCTCGGACCGAATCACAACGCGGCCGTGAGAGAGGCTATGGACTCGTCGATGCTCGAATCGCCGGTTTCAACTCGGTGAAGAACGCTCCCCCAAGCCGTAGTCCCGTAGCTTCTTGTACAACGTCGTCCGCGACACCTCTAAGATCTTCGCCGCGGCCGAGACGTTGCCGCCCTTGAGCGCCATGATGTGTTCGATATGATCCCGCTCTACCTCTGCCAGGGATCGCAGATCCTCTCGAGGCCGAACCGGCGCCGCGGGACCGAGCGCTTTGTCGCTGAAGGCACCGACCATCCCTGTCAGGTGTCGTCGCTGCACCGGCCCGCCGCTAGCCAGCACGACGCTGCGCATCAGAACATTTTCGAGTTGCCTCACGTTTCCCGGCCATTCGTAGGCACACAGCGCGGTCATCGCTTCAGCGGTGACACGCGGAACCTCGCCGTCAACGTGGTATGCCTTGAGACGCTCTTCGATGATCTCACTCACCAGATAAGGCACGTCGGCGCGACGCTCCCGCAGCGACGGGATGCGCATGGGGAAGACATTGAGCCGATAAAAGAGGTCCTCCCTGAACAACCCCGCATCCACCATCCCGGTGAGGTCCCGATTGGTGGCGCAGATGATGCGAAAATCCGACGCGCGCGTGCGCTCGTCACCCACCCGGGTGAAGGTGCGCTCCTGCAGCACCCTGAGCAACCGGACCTGGTTGGCGAGCGAGAGGTCGCCAACCTCGTCGAGAAAGACCGAGCCCTGGTGGCAGCGCTCGAAGAGCCCGACATGGTTTCGGACCGCGCCGGTGAAGGCGCCTCGGACGTGGCCGAACATGACAGAGCCGAACAACGGATCGGTCAAGGTCGCGCAATTGATGGCACCGAACTCGTGTCGGCGACGCCCGCTGAGCACATGGATCGCGCGGGCCACCATCTCCTTTCCGGTGCCGGTTTCACCCGTGACCAGGACCGGCACGTCGATGCGGGCGACCTGCCGGATCATCTCGAACACCATCTGCATCTTGGGGTCGACACCGATCATGCCGCCGAGCACATGGCGGCGTACCTTGCGCTCCCGCTCCACCCGCGGCGCACCGGCCGAGAGCGCGCGCTGAAGCGCGACGCGCAGCGCTGGCGGGATCGTCGAGGCGAGGCGATAACCCTCGGCCACCCGATCGACTACGCCCCACCGAAGCATCGGCCGCAAGCAGGCCTCTACGTCCTGCACGTGGCGACCGGAGCGGACAGCCGCTTCCGCCAGCGCGATGGGCTCGGACTCCAGTCGGACCAGCTCCGCCATGAGCCACAAGCGGAGGGGCGAACGGAGCGCGTTTTCGAGCCCGCGAGGGTCGATGGATCCGGCCCCACCAGGCGCGGAGCCCTTTACGGAGTCATCGCTCATGAACCACCTCGGCCTCGACCGCTCGGCCCCGACGTCCTATGTTCCGTCGGCCGAGACCGGCGTGTCCTTGGCGTTGACAAGCGCGCACTCGTTTCGGCCGGCTCTTCAGCATACCCCACACGATGTCGCCGGCCTCCGGTCCGTAGCGCGCCTGGCGCTATGCTCACTCCTCGGTTTCGCTCCGAGCCTCCCCAAACACGCGAGGCCAGAGTGTTCATATTATGAACAAAAGAAGTCGATATTGTCCAGCTTCCGTGCATATTGCGTCGATATGTTCAGAAGTTGAACAGTTACGAGGATCGCGAGAAACCACGCGCGACGGCTCATGACCTCGTAATTACAAGGTGTTAGGAGGAGGTGGCGAGGGTGCGTGCCGCCGCCTCGATGTTGGTGCGTATCTTGCTGTCGTTGTCCCCCGAATGTTCGCGTCGTTAGTGACGGCGGGCTCGCCACGGGGAGAACAGATGCATCAGATTCTTGGTTCCACAGCGCCCGCCGCAACGACCCGTGACACCGCGACAACGCTGAGCGTTTCGGGCGCGGTGTTAGCCGTGTGCCTGGGTCTTTTCGCCTGTGACACGCCGGCGGAGGTGGTGGCGGCCGATCGCATGCAGTCTATTGTGGCCCCCGACCTGCGCGCTCGGGCGACCCTCCGGGGAGGGACCGATGCGCAGGTGGACGTCATCGTTCAAGTGACTCCAGGAAAGGTGGACTTGGAGTGCCGGGACAACCGACTGGGAGCAGGCCGGGCGCCCTTCGACCACCGCAGCGCTGTAGCGTCCTTTGGGGGCCGCGTTCGTGGTACGTTCCAGCGCCTCGGCCAGATCAGCGTCACGCTGCCGGCCTCGAGCCTTCAAGAGCTCGCGGCGTGTGCTGCGGTGAGGCGGATCAGCCCCGATCGCGAGCTGTTCGCCATGAAGCAAAAGGGGGCCCAGCCGACGGTCGCGCTGGTGTCCGATCTAGCGGCCCGGACGACCGGCGCCGCTGCCGTCCACGGCGGATCGTCCATTCAGCCGCGGACTGGAGCAGGCGTCACCATCGCCACCCTGGACTCTGGAGTTCAGACGAGCCACAAGGGGTTCGCCGGCAAACCGCCGCAGTGGTGGGCTGGGCAGCTGAGCTTCGGCAAAAACGGCGCGTTGAAGTTTACCACCGGCGCGGGCTCGGATCCCTATGGACACGGCACGCTCGTCGCCGGAGCGATGGCTTCGAGCGCAGCGTCGGTTAAGGGGTTGGCACCTGGGGCGCGCATCCTGTCCGTGCAGCTGCTGGACAGATACGGGGTCGGCAAGGTCAGTCAAGCCATCGCAGCCATCGATTGGCTCATCACCCACGGTAAGAGCCATGGCGTGAGAGTCATCAACATCTCGCTGGCCGCAGCGCCCGTCGAGTCCTACACCACTGACCCTCTTGGCCAGGCGGTGGCTGAGGCCGTTCGAGCCGGCTTCGTTGTTGTCGCCGCGGCGGGTAACGTCGGCTGGAGCGACGGTCAACAGGTGTACGGCGGCATCGGCTCCCCGGCGAATCACCCGGCGGTGATCACGGTAGGCGCGTCACACACCCACAACACCGTGCTCCGCGCTGACGACGGCGTAGCGTGGTTCAGCTCGCGCGGGCCGACCCTCATCGACGGCGTCGCCAAACCCGACCTCGTCGCGCCGGGGGTTGAACTTCCACTGCCTCTCCCTGCGGGGTCGCGGCTTCACAGGCAGGCCCTCGGGGTAGATCTGGAGCTCCCGACGAAAGCAGGCGCACACCCATGGATCGCGTCCTCCGGAACCAGCTTTGCGACCCCGCTGGTGAGCGCCACGGTCGCCCTCATGCTGGAGGCCCAGAGCAACCTGACCCCCACGCAGGTCAAGGCCATCCTTCAGACCACCGCGCAGGCGCTCAACGCCGACTCCGCGGCGGACAGTCATCCGTTGGCCGTCGGGGCCGGGCTGCTCAACGCGCTGGGGGCGGTGGAGCTGGCGAGCATATGGAACACCGACCCGCAGCTCGAGCCTGGCGACGACAACCTCCTGGCCCCGATCGCCGATCAGCCGGTGAGCGTCATCGAGGGAGGGGACGTGCTGTGGGGCACCGGGATCATCTGGAACGGGATGGTGGCGTCCCAGTCCTGGTGGAAGCAGTTGAGTTACGCCTGGCTCTTTGTCGGGGATCTCAGCGGGACTGGCATCATCTGGAACGGGATGGAGGCCGATCAGGGACAGATCGTCTGGCTCGACTACAATGTGTCCGGGATCGACCTGGTGCGCCGCCGCCAACAAGCGTGGGAGTCGGACGTCCTATGGGGTACCGGCATCATCTGGAACGGCACCATCTCCTTCGAGACGAGCGCGTCCTTCGGGCCCGTCGCGAAGAGCTTGTGGTGGAGTGCGCTCGTCAGCCCAGGCGGGTTCGCCAGCCAGCTGTCCTCGGCGGGCCCCATCGTGGTGCCGGGGACGAACCCGACAGGGCTGACGGACGGCTCGGATGCGGGCTGGATTCACGTCCCGAACTTCAACCTGTAGGAGCTGTCACGTGGGCGATGAGGCTTTGACAACACGATCGTGGTGGCGATTGACTCGCGCGGCCCGATGGGTGCTGGGGAGCATCATCGGAGCTGGGCTCGTGGTCGTCGGGCTCCAGCTCCCCCAGGTGACCTCGGACTCTCTGCAGGGAGTGGCCCTGTTCTTCATCGCCATGGCCCTCGCCACGGGGTCGATTACACTGAGCCTCCCGCACACTCGGACCAGCTTCAGCCTGGACACGGTGTTCGTCCTGGCGCTTCTGCTCAGTGGGCATCTACAGATCGCGGTGGTGGTGGCTGGCGCCAGCATGGCGATCGGCGAGCTGCGCAGCGGGGAAGGCGCGAGACGCCCGTGGCACACGGTGCCGACCAACTTTGCCATCGGCGCCCTGTCGGCTCAGGCATCGGTTCTGGCGCTGTCACTGCAGCCCGCCGGCGGCCCTGGGATTGGGCTGGCGAGCGCGGCGCTCTTGGTCGCGCTGGGTTCCTATGTCACCAACGTGGCGTTGGTGGCGCTCGTGGTCGCGGTCACTCGAGGTGCGCCCGTCTTGCAGGTCCTGCGAGGGCTGGCGACCACCTATCCGGCCTTTATCGGGGCCGGAAGTCTAGCGGCGTTGCTGTCGCTGGCGGTGGAGGTTGCACCTCTGCTAGCGTTGTTGGCGACGCCCCTGCTGGTCGTCCTCTATGTCTCGGTACACGCGTGGCGAGAGAAGGTCCTGGCGGACGAGAGGCACGAGCGCGACATCGAGTTGATGTATCTTCCGACCGTCGCCGCCATCGCGTCCGCCATCGAAGCCCGCAACGCTGCGGACGGCGGTCATCACAAGCGCGTGCAGAGCCTGTCGCTGGCGCTGGCCGAGGAGATGAAGATCGAAGACGCCGCGGTCCTACGCGCCGTCAGGTTCGGAGCGCTGATGCACGACCTGGGGAGGTTGGCGCTGCCCGACTCCCTGCTCCTCAAGACGGGGCCCCTCAACCCAGTGGAGCGACGTCAATTGGAGATGCACCCGGTGCTGGGCGCCGAGCTGATTCGACACATTCCATTCGACGCTCCGGTGGCGGAGACCATCCGTTACCATCATGAGCAGTGGGACGGAGGCGGCTACCCGGAGGGGCTGGTGGGCGAGGCCATACCGTTGCCGGCGCGCCTGGTCGCCGTCGCCGAAGCCGTCGACACGATGATGTCCAAGACGCACTATTCTCGCGCCATGAGCGCCGCGGAGATGCTGGCCGACGTGGCGTCACACTCGGGGACGCGCTACGACCCAGCCGTCGCGGCGGCGTTACCCGCCGCGATAGAGCGATCGGCGATCCGTTGGATAGAGGTGGGCGCCGAGACATCTGCGGCGTTCAGCGCCATCGCTGAGGGAGCGGTCTCCCAGGGGTTGGAGCTGAGACTGAGCGACGCGTTGCGAGCCGCGCGGAACGCAACGGAGGTCTTGGAGGCGCTGTCTTCGGTGACCCCCAGTGTACTTCCGGTCGATGGGTGGGCGCTCGTACAGGACTCGGGGGTGAGGGATTCGGAGGCGCTGGCCTGCGGCGACGATATGGATGCGCTGCTGTCCGCCGCACGGAACGATCCGGCCCTGTTCGACGGTGCCCATCTTCGGGCTGACCTGGATGAGGTCCAAGCCCTCGCTCCCTGCGAGAAGCGCCGCGCGTTGGCGCTAAAGCTCACTGCGGGGAAGAGCTGGCGTGGTGCGGTCATCTTCCGCCTGAAGTCAGGCGCCAGCGGAGAGCTCCTGGCGCGAGCCCTGGCGCGGGCGATCGCCCGCCCCACGGCAGACACCTTGGCGCGCATATGGAGGGCCGAGCAGGGTGAGCGACAAGCGAGCACCGACCTCCTCACCGGCCTCGGCAACGGCCTCGCGTTCGAGCGAGCGATCGCGGCGATACATGCCCACGACAGCGAGGCCAGGGTGGCCCTTTTGGCGCTCGACCTGGATGGTTTCAAGGGGATCAACGATCACTTTGGCCATCATGTCGGCGATCTGGCCCTCGAACGCGTCGGCCAGCGCTTGACGGAGGTCGATAGCATCGGCCTGACCCGCAGCTTCCGGAAGGGCGGCGACGAGTTCGTGATCCTCGTCGATGACGCCGAGGCTGCCATCGCCGACCGCCTGGCGGCGACCATCCGACAGAGACTGGAGTGTATCGAGTTGCAGGTGACAGCCGACGAGTTCCTGTTTCTTCGCACGAGCGTCGGTACCTGCTGCGGGACACCGGACGCGTCGGGCTCGGTGGACCACCTGCTTCAGCGGGCCGATGCCAAGATGTACGAGGATAAGCAAGCTCGACCGGATCGGCTGCCACGTGGAGCCCGCCCCGAGACGCACCGACACGACCCGACGGCCGCCACAGGCTGACACAGGCCGGCCGACGGGCCGAAGCGTCGGGAACATGCGCCTCCCTCGCGGGTCGACGACCCACCGCCGGTGCGGCCCTTCCTGGCACGGCCCTTTGTCGCCCTCACCGATGGTGGCGCCGCCTCGTCACCGCACCATCCAACAACCACTCCCGGATGTTGCCCGACCCTTGGGGTGTAACCGGCGGAACCGACCTGCGGTCCGACCCCCCCGGTCGCCTCGAGGGTAGTCGACGCGACGGCACCCCGCCTCCGTCCGTTCACGCCTGTCAACACTATGCCTCCTCGAGTCCGCTCGACGTGCTGTGGGACATTGAGAGCCTCACCAGGCTGCTTGGCGAGCCCTTGCCGAGCGCGTCGAGAGGTTCGGGTGGGCTCCCGTCGAAGTGCTTGACTGCGTTGGTTAAAGTGCATTAAGTGCACACAGACTCAGGGGCATCATCCCGGTACGCGAAAGGGGAGTTGTGGAGACGCTCTTTCAAAAATACGGTGGCATCAAGACGATTTCCCAGCTCGTCCACGACTTCTACGATGACGTGACAGCGGACGACATCCTCGCGCCGTTGTTTGAGGGGGTGGTCATGGGCCACCTCGTGGAGCACCAGATAAGCTTCTTGTCTCATGCTCTGGGCGGGCCTGTGTCCTACGATGGTCGGGACCTTCAAGATGCTCATCGTCACTTGCCGATTACCAACGCGCACTTTGAGCGCGTGGCCGAAATTCTGAGGACCAATTTACTCGATCACGGCGTCGAAGATGGAGACGTATCCGCGATCATGGAGCTCATCGCGTCGACGATGCCCGATATCGTGTCTCGGTAATCGGTGAACGGATGAACAGAAGCCTTGACTGCGTGCCGGGAGCGATCATCGTCGCGGACTTCGAGTCTCTGGTGTGCGCGTATGCTAACGACAGCGCGACCGAATGGCTCGGGACGATCGCCGGTCGACGCCTGCAAGCGGTCTTTCCGGAGCTCGACTGCCGGCGTCTTCGCCGTCGACTGGACCGTGGAGCTCGATTTCAAGGGACCCTCGCGGGTCTGGCGGACAGCAGCCCGGACGATGTGGTGAGCATACATGCGATGCGCAGACGAACGGACGAGGCCGATGAGATTGTGCTGCTTCTGACCGACGAGAGTCGAATCGCTCGCGACGCGCTGATTCACCGCAAGTACGCGACGATGGTCGAGGCTAGCAGCCTCGAGACAGCCAGGCGGCTTGCGGCTTTCCCCGAGCAAAACCCAAACCCGGTCTTACAGATCAACTCCGACGGAGAGGTGGTGTACGGAAACCCAGCGTGGTGCCGCCTGATAGACAGTGCGACGGTGACAGACCCACATCACATTCTGCCGAACGATCACGCCACGCTGGTCTCCCGCGTACTGGAACCCAAGACCCAAGTGTGCCACGGGGAGTCCAGCAGCGCGGAGGTGGTCTTCCGGTGGACGTACCACAAGGTCCTCGATGGGACGATGGTCCACGCCTACGCGCAGGACATCACCGCTCAGCGCCATGAAGAGACGAAGCGAGCGGAAGCCACCGCAGAGGTCAACCGGTCCCTTCACGAAAAGGAGACGCTGCTCAAAGAGATTCACCATCGCGTGAAGAACAATCTGCAGATTATCTCCAGCCTCTTGATGCTGCAGGTGGGTCAGGTCACAAGCCTCGAGGGGCAGCAGCTCTTGAAGGAGAGCGTGCACCGGGTGCACTCGATGGCCCTCATCCACGAGCTCCTTTACGGGGTCACGTCAATCGCCCAGATCGGGTTGCTGGAATATGCAGGTCGTTTGAGCGGCTCGCTCCGAAACGCGCTGGCGCCCTCGACGCGATTGCAGGTCGAAGGCGAGGAGGTTGAGGTCTCGGTCGAGCAGGCGGTACCCGTTGGGCTCATTTTGAACGAGCTGCTCACCAATGCTTTCAAGTACGGGAAGCCGACGACTCCACCACAACGAGAGCGGGCTTGGGACGTCAAGGTGGACATTCATCGGGTGGCTGGCGGGGTCGAGTTGTCGGTGCGCGACTCCGGCCCAGGGCTGCCCGTAGATTTCGACCTGGCGCGGTCCGGGTCGCTGGGGCTGACGTTGGTCAACTCGTTGTGCAGGCAACTTCGAGCGACGCTCGCGACCAGCTACGATGACGGAGCGTGTTTTTCCCTCACGTGCGCCGTGGAGGGTGGGTCGCTGCCCTCGGGCACGGGTTAGCTACACGTACGTCGAGCCCGCCGCAGGGCAGCGCTGTACGGCGCGTACTCACCGCGGCGAGCGCGA
>JAAZYN010000440.1:0-2686 GCA_014239625.1 Myxococcales bacterium
TGGACGGGTCGCCGAGTAGAAGCTCGACCTCGGTGGGCCTGAAATAACGCGGATCGACGATGACCAAGGGCTTGCCGTCTCGGACGCGACGCCCCACCTCGTCGACGCCTTGCCCTTCCCAGCGAAGCTCGGTTCCGACCTCGGCGAACGCGGCGTCGACGAACTCGCGCACCGTGTGCGTCTCACCGGTCGCGATCACGAAGTCTTCCGGCTCGTCCCGCTGCAGCATGCGCCACATCGCGTCGACGTACTCAGGCGCAAAACCCCAATCCCGCTTGGCGTCCAGGTTCCCCAAAAACAGCTGGTCTTGGAGCCCCAGGTGGATGCGCGCGACGGCGTGGGAGATCTTGCGCATCACGAAGGTGCGCCCCCGGCGTGGGCTCTCGTGATTGAACAAGATCCCGTTGGAGGCATGCATCCCATAGGCCTCTCGGTAGTTCACGACCAGCCAATAGGCGTAGACCTTGGCGGCGGCGTACGGGCTGCGCGGATAGAACGGCGTAGTCTCTGTCTGCGGGATCTCGCGCACCTTGCCAAAGAGCTCGCTGGTGGAGGCCTGATAGAAACGGCACGCTGCGCCCGTCTCCTTGATCGCGTCGAGCAGGCGCAGGGCGCCGAGCCCATCGACCTGTGCCGTATACTCCGGCACCTGGAAGGAGACCCCTACGTGGCTCTGGGCCCCGAGGTTGTAAATCTCCTGGGGTTCGATGGTCTCGACCAGGCGCGACAGGTTCGACGCGTCGGTCAGGTCGCCGTAGTGCAGCTTGAGGCGCGCGTCCGGCACGTGGGGGTCCTGATAGATGTGCTCCAACCGCTGGGTGTTGAAGGAGCTGGCCCTGCGGATGATGCCGTGGACCTCGTAGCCCTTGCCGAGCAACAGCTCAGCCAGGTAGCTCCCGTCTTGGCCAGTGATACCGGTCAAAAGTGCGCGCTTCTTGCTTGGTTCACCCACTCGACTCTCCTCGCGGCCGACGTTGCGTGACACTGGGTTGCCCGTTCATCGGGAGATGATCGGCGGCGAGCCGGCACGATGCCTGGACGTCTCCGCGCGGACAAGAGATTACTCGACCTGCTGGTGGCAGGGGCGTCAGATGGGGGACGCCGCGACATGGGTTTGTTAGGATCGACGGATGGATGAGCTTCTGCTCCGCGAGGACGACCGCTACACCCCGTTCGTCAGCACTCTGTCAGGCGACCTCGAGGGGGCGATGAGCGCGCTGTTCGGGCCGGGGCCGATCACCTGGCAGGATCGCGCCATGCACCGAAGCGGCGACCCGCTGGCTATCCTGTTCTCCCTGCCGGGACAGCCCTCGATGCAGTTCGAGCTGGGCACACCCTCGCGAAACCGTCGCGCGTTCTACAGCGGTCGACACGTGACGCTGTCGTATCGCCTCCCTCGCGACCAGCGCGAGGCGTCGTTGACTCCTGAGCAGCGGGACTTCGCCGAGGCTGTCCGGCGCCGCGTTCAGAGCGCGGATCGCTCCGAGCTGCCGGTCATCGCGCTGCGCGATGCGCTGGTGCGCCTCCGCGCGTTCGAACCCATCAGCGATTGGATGTACCGCCAGACGAGTCCCCGAGATGCGCTGATTCGCCTCGGCTTCCGATGCAATCAGGACTGCTGGTTCTGTTGGCAGGGGCGTGATTGGCCCGAGCCTCCCGTGGCGCTTTACCATCGGTGGCTGGAGGAGATGGCCGACGACGGGCATACGCGCGTGAGCTTCTCCGGCGGGGAGCCGACCCTGCACCGGGAGCTGCCGGCGCTGGTCGCCAAGGCGGTCGACCTGGGGCTGACTCCGTGGATCCAGACCAACGCCATCCAGCTCTCCAAACCCAAGCTGCTCGAGCGCCTCATGGACGCCGGGCTGGTGGGCGCGTTCGTGTCCTATCACTCGCCCGACGCGGAGACCTCCGATCGGCTGACTCGGGCGCCGGGCACCCACGAGCGCACCCGCGCCGGCATCCGCGCCTCACTGGGCGCGGGCCTGTCGGTGCACCTCAACTGTGTGGTGGAGCGCGAGAACTATCGGCAGCTGACCGCTCATGCTGATGATGTGCTGCGGTCCTTCGTCGATCCGTTCCCGCACAACCCGGTGACCTTGGTCCACTACTCGCACCCCTGCGAGTACTACGATCCGGACGTCTGGCGGCGGAGCGCGGTGCCGCTCGACGAGGTGCGGCACCACTTGGTGGGCGCGCTCAGGCGTTTGCACTCACGAGGGGTAGGGGTCGAGGGGATCGGCACCTGCGGGTTCCCGCCCTGCCTGTTGCGAGACGAGCCAGCGCTCCTGCGTTGGTTGGCGCCCCATGAGCAGCACGCGATGGACGTCGCCGGGCGCTCCTATGTGCCAGAGTGCGACCGTTGCGTCGTAAAGTCCCGCTGTCTAGGCCTGCGCAAGGAGACCCTCGAGCTGCTTGGCTCGGCAGGGATCGTCGCCTTCGAGACGATCCCGGAGCTGCCCGCCGACGCATCACACTCACCCTGAGCCGGTGAGAGTCGGTTAGCCCGGATGTTTCATGGCCCTTCGGCTGCAACCGGCGGATCCGCAGCGCTGACGGGTGCGACCTCCCTGCGGCGGGCTCGACGTACGTGGAGTACGACTTTGCCCGCCTCCGGTCCGTGCCACACCCGGCAGCACTACGCCTCCTTGGTTTCGCTCGAAGTTCCATGAATCATCCGGGCTACTCC
>JAAZYN010000440.1:2692-4247 GCA_014239625.1 Myxococcales bacterium
CAGTACGACTTTGCCCGCCTCCGGTCCGTTCCACACCCGGCAGCACTACGCCTCCTTGGTTTCGCTCGAAGTTCCATGAATTATCCGGGCTAAACGACGGCTGAGTGCGGCCGGGGCGCACCTCAGATGGGGTCGGATACATCCGGGTGAGCCCGGACTCTCTCGCGAGGATTCAGGAGGTCTGGCGCAAGTCCGCAGCGCCGCGCGGACAGACGCGGTCAGCTCCAAGGCGGCGGCAGGGTCGGCGGCGCCTCCGCGAGATGTTCGTGAACCGGGATGGCCTCGATGCTGCCGTCGCGGATACGCAGCGCGACGAACAGCTCGAGCTGACTGTCTTCGACGATGTGCTGTAACTTTGCCAGGTGCGCTTCGGTGACGCCGCGTATCACATAGGGCGCGCCATCGGTGCTGACGCTGGTCATGACGCGCTCGCCGATGGCCCTGTCGAAAAACAGCATGAGGCGCGCACCAAACGACCAGATGTTGCCCTCCGTACGACCGCCCTGGCCCTCGCTCATAATCGCGTAGTAGGGCTCAGCCGGTGCGTCCGGCCCAGGTCGCATGAGGTCGGCTCGATGACTGGGGGCCCCCTCATCACGCGCCGCGCCTTTGGTTCGCTTTTCGCTCATCGTCGCATCCCTACGGTGCCTGGCCGCCTCTGCTTGGTCTCCGCCACCGCCTCAGCTGGCCCCGCAGGCGCACGGGCGGGGAGGGTCAGAGGCCCCGCAGGGCCTCGGGTTTGAGCTCGGCCACCTGGCGGCGGTCGATGATGTCGTCGAGCGCGGTCAAAAGAGCTTGTCTATCGCGCGGCAGCTGCGCTTTGACGGGGAGGTAGTTGCTAGCGTGATTGCTGCTGAAGCGGCAGTCGCTCAGCTCGAGCCCCGCGATGATGGTTCGAAGCTCCTCGAGCAGCTCGAAGTGCTCCGGCAGCTCGAACCGGCCTTGGTCGCGCTGGGCAGCCAGCGGGGTACCCGGGACCACGGTCGTCGTGAGCACCCCCACGTAGGTCGGATCCATCGCGGTCAACGCCGACGCCGTGTTCTCCGCGTGCTGTTTGCTCAGCGCTCTCCCGCCCACCCCGAGCATCACCATCACCGAGTGGGTGATCCCCGCCTCGCGGAGCTTGACGGCGGTCGCGATAGCCTCGTCTCGGGTGCCACCCTTATCGATAGCCTCCAGCACCGCGTCGTCGCCGCTCTCCATTCCGTGATAGACCATGGCCAGGCCCGCTTGGCGCAGGGCCACGAGGTCGGCGACGCTCTTGCGGCCCACGCTGCGTGTGTCGCCGTACGTGGACACGCGCTCGACCCAGGGCAGCCGCTCCCGGATCCCCTCCAGGATCTGAAGCAGCTTCTTGGTCGACAAGATGAGCGCATCGCCATCGCACAGAAACACCCGCCGTACGCCCCGGGGGCCCAAGGACGCCGCCTGCTCCAGGCCTTTCGAGATGGTCTCCCACGGCTTGGGACGAAACGACTTGTCGCGGTACATGTCGCAGTAGGTACAGCGGTTGTGCGAGCACCCCACGGTGACCTGGAGCAGCAAACTATGCGCC
>JAAZYN010000441.1 GCA_014239625.1 Myxococcales bacterium
CTTCGTCAGGAGCCCATAAGGTACCGATCGGTCCACTCACCGACCAGCCGATGCCCTCCACGCAGCCAGTTCTGACTCTTGGCCCACTCGGCGTGGAAGGCGACGCGCACCTCACCGCTGACGAGGTCGACGGCGCACTCGGCGACACGCTCCCAGGGCACGGTGAAGTCAGCGCTTTCGGGCATCAGCAGGATCAAACCCTCCCGGGTTCGGTAGCGGAAAATAGCCAGAGCGTTGGACCCACCGCGGTCTGGATCGACCAGCGGCACTCCATCGAGATCGATGCGAGGGCGTGACTTCATGCCTGGATGGTACAAGCAGACGGGAACTCTTGGTACCGGCCGCGCCCAAACAGCGGCGAAGGCGCCGAAACGCTCCCGAACAACGTGACGCTACGTTCCACGCGGGACACCGGCGTCCCGCGTGGAACGTCCCGTAACGCTCTCCGGGGCTCTTTCGGCCCACAGCGCTACGGGTCGGGCTCACCCTTCAACTCGAGGAGCAGGAGCTGCCCCTGCGGGCTGATCATCTGATCGAGCAGGCGCTTGAACGCGTTGCCGACGGACTCGCGCACCACCTCCATCTTCACCGACGCGGGGAACACCGCCTTGTCGAACAAGACGACGTAGTCGCTCTTGAAGATGGAGTTGTGCTCGACCTCCACGCGCGACAGCTGATCGAGCCGCACCTCGACGTCGATGGTGCTCTCCTTGACCTGCGCCATCCGCTCTTCGGTCAAAAACAGACAGGTGTTGGTCTTGTCCTCCCCAGCGGGGCTGACGAGTGCGTTGTTGTAGAAGGCCACGAGGCGTTCGTCGTAACTCATCAAGCCCTTGCCGCGGAGGAACCCCTCCTGGCTCAGCCGCATCTCCTCGGAGATGCTGATGTCCGCGACGTTGTCGGGGGCCGCTGTGACAGCAAACAGTCGGCTGACGATGGTGTCGAACAGCGCGCTCCCGGTGGCCGACGCCTTGGCGGTGACCACCTCCACCAAGGATGGTCCCTGGGAGCCAGGGTCGCTCATTGGGGCGACCAGAGCACGCCGTCGCTGGACTCCACCACCTCGCACAGCCCGCTGAGGTCGAAGGGCTTGAAGACCACCGCCAGGTTGCACATCTCGTCAGCCGCGGTGTTACCGTAATTGACCACCTCGGCGCTGGTGTTGCTCCAGGTGCAGCTGAACTCGAAGCCCTCGCCTGCAGGGACCGACAGCGGCGGATCGTATTGGGTGATGAGGGGGATGTGCCAGTCGCTGTTGGTGTACATCACGTCGCCGGTGGTGACCCCGTCCCATGGCCGGATGGTGAACTCCACGCCTTTCTCGTGCATATGTGAGGCGAGAAACAGCACGTCCACGTCGCGATTCATGGCGCAGCGCGTCCACTCGGTGTGGGTCGTCGGGCCGGCCGGGATGTTGATGTGTTCATCGCGCACCGTGCCGCCCCAGATCCCATCGACCACCTCGGCGTCCGAGATCGTCCAGGCGTTGATGTAGCTGTAGAGCTCCACCTCTTTGTTGGACGCGTTCACGTAGTGCATCTCGTAGATGATGTTGAGGCCCCCGGGAAGAGTCGCGGCGACCCCTTCGGGCAGCTGCATCACGTCTTCGGCGCTCCCCTGGTTGCCGAAGAACATGATCTGGTCCTCCATCAGGCTCTGGTCGCCGTAGAGCTCGTTACAGTCGTAGCGCCCCGCAGGGAGCGGGTTGGCGCTGGGGATGAGGCCCAGGGTCGACAACGTCAAGTGGTGTGTCCCCGGCGTCTGCTGTACCTCGACCCAGTTGACGTTGGCGACGGTCGTGTTGGGCAACGGCAAGATGTCGCAGATCCACGCTTCGGACGCCGCGGGGACGGTGTAATGGAAGCTCAGCTGAAACCCCTCGCCCTCCGGTGGCGGCGCCAGCGGGACCATCGCCGGCGCGTCGGCGGCGCTGTCGGTGGCGGCATCCGTGCCGGCAGCGTCGGGGGTCGCGATCGGCGCCGGCGACTCGGGGCAGGCGGTGACGAGCAAGGTCATCAAAACGACAGGCAGCGGCTTCATCATGCCGCGAAGTCTAATCACGCCTGTCGATTTCATACAGCTCCAAAGCGTGTGGGTGCGCGTGAATGTCATCCCACGGCGCCCAACCGCGCGCTCGTGCGGCGGTCGAGCGCGATGCCGTGACGCGCGCGATTTCGAGCGCGGGCGGTCGTCACCGCGCAGGTCGCGCGGGATTCGAGCGCTGTCACGCCTCGCGTGTGGTCGTCCGCCCATGACTACCCGACGACTGATCGAACCTGGCCAGGTGTGGATGGTCACCGGACGCACCAGCGAGCGGCGGATCCTCCTGCAATCAGCTGCGCATCCAAGCCCTGTGTGCCCTCGAGGCCTTCAACGACGCCGACAGCGGCGCGTGGCGAAGGCTCCGTGAGGGCGATCGCGACGTCGCGTTCCCTGCCGGGACCTTTCAGCTCCGACTGCGGCTCGGGGTTCCCGTCCGCGCGCCCGCCTCACCTGACGCGAGCTCCGGCGTGAGCAAGTGAGCCTCCCCCCTGGAGGCGCCGCGTTCGTGCGTTCAACGCAACCAAAGCCCGGTCCAGCAGCCGGAAAGGGGGCCAGGAAAGGCCCGGGAGAGGGCGCTGAGGACGCTGGAAGCCGGGCTGAAGAGGCCCTTCAATGGGAACACTGCGCGCACTCATCCGCGGTCCGATCACTGGGGTCGGTCGGACACCTCCTCACATCCCAACCTCACAGTGGTGTACACGTGTTATCGGGACCGCAGATGTCGGTACCCGGGCACGTCCCGCAGCTGGCCCCCTGGTCGGTGCCGCACTGCATGCCTCCACAGACCACCACGCAGGACCCGCCGGAGCACGCCAACACCCCCGACTGGATCCCCGAGACGTCGCAGCCGTTGACGTCCCCGGTCAACACCCCTTCGGCGAAGTACGTCAGCGCCTCGGACGCCGTTCGACCGTCCACGTCGATGTCCAGCGTCAGCGACGGGCTGCCGAAGGCCACCGGCGTGCAGATCCCCACCGCGTAGTTGCTCCGCGCCAGCGCCGCGGCCTTGTCGGCGACGTCGGCGAACGCCGCCCCGAGGTCGGCCTGGGACACGTCCGAGATGAAGTTCGGGCAGCTCGCCGGAGGCGCCGTGCCCGCCTGACACGCCGCGCCCACCCGGCACCCGCCGCCGCTCTGCGGGCCCGCCAGCTCTTCCAGCTTGCAGCCGTCGTAGTTGCCCTGGATCCCGATACTGTAGACCGTCGCCGCCGTCGCCTCCTTCTTGTTCAGCGCGGCCTGACGCCGGTTGGCCTCGTCGCCGGCCTCGTGGGTGCCGTCGGTCATCAGCACCACGAAGCGCTCCACGATGGCGTCGGCGGTGCCCTTGAGCGCCACCGTGTCCAGCGCCAGCATGTAGGCGCCGTACAGATCCGTGCTGCCCCGCATGGGGCTCCCCCGCAGCTCCTCGAGCTTGGCGTTCAAGGCCGAGTCGTCGCTGCTGAAGTCCTGCTCCAGCGTCACCTGGGTGGGCGAGCCGAAGGCGACGATGGCGACGTTGTGGCGCAACACTCCGGTCTGCTTGGTCACGACCTCCTCGACGAAGGCCTTGGCGCCGTCGATGACGGCGTCGCGCAGCTCGCCCTCGCCGATGGAGTTGGACAGGTCCAACGTCAGCACCGAGTACAGCTCCACGGCCGAGTTCTCGCCGATGTCCGAGATGCTGTCGCCCTCGCCCCCCTGACCAAAGGGAAGGCCCTTTTCGTCGTTGATGACGTTGACGTCACCGGGGGTGAGCTGGCGCACCGGGTTGCCCTCGCAGTCCAACAGCCGAAACTCGACCTTGAGGCCCGCCGGCGGGACCATCTTGACGCTCAGCCGGTCCACGCACAGCGACGCGTCCGTCGGAGCCTCGGCCGCCGGGCAGCCCGCCCATCCAGCCAGCCCCATCCAGCCAGCCAACGGCAACAGCGCCGACACCAAAAAACGCGTCTTCATCCCTGGCCTCCCTCAGCTCCTGTCAATGCGCAACGCTAGCAGGGCGCGCCCTGCGCATCAATCACGTAGCGCCCGAAGCCGGCTGTGACCGGCGCGGACGTCGGTCGGATTCGACCGGGCCGGGCTCCACCCGCGTCATTCAAGGAGGGGCCGTCGCCCAACCGGTCCAATGGCGCCCAGGTATGCGCTGGACGTCCCACGCGCAACGCTAGCCCGGATAATTCATGGAACTTCGAGCGAAACCAAGGAGGCGTAGTGCTGCC
>JAAZYN010000442.1 GCA_014239625.1 Myxococcales bacterium
CCCAAGGTCTTCCCGCCTCTGTATTCGAATATGGTGGGGGCAGGGGAGCAGTCCGGCAACCTGGACGCCGTGTTCGCGCGGTTGGCCGACTTCACCGAGAACTCGGTGCGACTGCGGGCCAAGCTCAAGGGCGCGATGACCTATCCGGTGATCATGATCGCCCTGGGCGGCATCATCGTGGGCCTCATGATGATGTTCGTGGTGCCCAAGATCTCGGAGGTCTTCGAGGAGATGGGGACCGAGCTGCCGTGGGTCACCAAGGTCATGATCGGCGCCAGCCAGTTCCTGCTGGACTGGTGGTGGCTCCTGATGGTCATGGGGATCGGTGGCTTCATCGCCTTCAGTCAGTGGCGTCAGAGCCCGGCGGGCAAGCCGCGGTGGGACCGTTTCATCCTCAAGTTCCCGGTGTTCGGGCCCCTCATCCGGATGCTGGCCGTCGCCCAGTTCGCGCGGACCCTCTCGACGCTGCTCCAGTCGGGTGTGCCCATCTTGTCCGCTATGAACATCTGTCGGACGATCATCACCAATACGGTCCTGGCCGACGTCATCGAGGCGGCCCGGGAGGCGGTCAAAGAGGGCCAGCCCATCGCGGAGCCGTTGAAGCGCTCCAAAGAGTTCCCCGCTATGGTCACCCACATGATCGCTGTGGGCGAGCGCTCCGGCGAGCTCGAGGAGATGCTGGGCAACGTCGCCGACTCTTACGAGGTCCAGGCGGAGAGCCGTATCACTCAGCTGAGCTCGGTGCTCGAGCCGGTCATGATCGTGTTCATGGGGGTCGCGGTAGCCTTCCTCGTCTTCGCGATTCTGATGCCCATGCTCCAGATGAACGACATGATCTCTCAGGACGACATGGGGGGCATGTGATGCGCGCTGTGTGGAGCTTGGCACCGTTGGCGCCGGTGCTCGCGGGGCGTGGGAAGTCACCGCCTGATCGCGGCCACGGAGCCCTGGGGGCTGGCGTCGCCGGTGACGACCCGGGCGACCTGGTCCGTGGCGACGCGGCCCGTGCGATGCTCGAACACGCCATAGCCGCCGCGCGTAGCGGTCGTTCCAGAGCGGTCAGGCTCCCGAGTTCGGTCAATGAGCGGTGGCCTCTCGGGCGCTGCACCGTCGAACGTCCGTCGGCCTCTGGGGCCGGGGACGCACGCCCTCGCCGCCGGGTAGCGGTGATGTCGAGATCTGCACTTCAGCGGCCGTCAGGGATGCGGGCACAGACGACGACGTCGTGTCCCACGGTCACCTTTTAATCCCAAAGAAATCAATCACGTTTCCAGTGTCAGCAGGAGTCTCATCATGAAAACACACTTCAGTCAGGTTCACGCCATGAACGCGCGCCGTATCGCCGCCGGTCGCCGGGGCATGACGCTCATCGAGATTATGGTCGTCATCGCGATTATCGGCATCATCTCGACGGCCATCGGCTTCGGCGTGGTGGGCTGGCTCAGCTCTGCCAAGGTCAAGAGCGCGCGAGCGCAGGTCAACAAGGTCGCTGGCGCGGTGACGGTTTACGCGGCGGACGCTGACTATCCGGACAGCCTCGAGGCCCTCGTCGAGGCGCGGCTGATGAAAAAGAAGCAGCTCAAAGACCCCTGGGGACAAGAGCTGATCTTTCGTTACCCGAGCGACCGCGAAGGCGCGGAGTTCGATGTCTGCAGCACCGGCGAGGACAAGGCTCAGGGTGAAAACGACATCTGCAATGACTAGCCGCGATCTGCAAACGGGCGGTTCGAGCGGCACGCCTCTGTAAGCGTGCCGAGCGTCTCTCCCAGCGATCTCACCTCCGCGGACGCGCCACGCCGCGGTGTGTGCAGGTCTGTCGCGGGCCTCCAGCGGCGCTGGGGCCCACTCTGGCGGGACGGGGTGAGGGGGCGCCCAGCGTCGACGCGCAGGGGGCCTGTTTCCGGTCGCCCGAGAGGGTTCACCGTGATCGAGATGGTGGTGGTCATCGCGTTGCTCGCGATAGCCGTGGGCGCCGTCGTGATCAGTTTGTCCAACGCTCGGCGGGCGAACCTCAAGTCCGCCGCCGGCAAGATGTCGTCGATGGCGCGCTACCTCTACAACCGCTCCATCATCGACTCGCGACCGTATCGGTTGGTCATCGATATGGACGAGGGGGTGTTCTGGGGGGAGGCGATGATCGCTGACGACCCATGTGCTCGTTATGTCCCTAGCCCGGATGCTGCGGAGCGCGAAGAGGAGCGTGAACGGGAACGCAAAAAGCGGGAGCGGCAGGCGGCGCGCAAGTCGGACCAGGAGGTGGCCGAGGAGGAGGCGCGAGAAGCTACGCAGGCCGCCAACGCGGCGTTTGGGTTGCTTCGCGACCAGCTTCTCCGGCCGCGGAAGATCCCGGCTCAAGTCATCGTCTCGGGGGTCATGACGGCGCATCACGAAGAACAGCAGCGAGAGGGCCGCGCGGCGGTTCACTTCTGGCCCAGCGGGACCGCTGAGCGGGCGCTGATCTGGTGGGCCGAGCGCAGCAGCGTGGAGGACGCCGAGGACGGTTTCCTCACGGTGCTGACGTTGGAGGTCGAGGCGCTGACCGGGCGGGTAAAACGCCACAATGAGGAGCTGACGACGGAGTTTCTCAAGCGGGAGCGCTCTCTGTGACCCGGCCCTGCAAAGGGACAGCCGGGTTCACCCTGCTCGAGGTGATGCTGGCGATGGGGTTGCTGGCCTTTGTGCTGGGCGCTGTCCTGAGCACCCAAGGGACCGCGCTGATACATGGCGCCCGGGTGTACAACGTGACGATGGCGGCCCAGCTGTCTCACGGGTTGGTGTTGAACATCGAGGAGGAGTACCGCCTGGAGCCGTTTCCCGAGAACAACGTCGAGGGGCGGTCGTGTGAGCTCCCCGACGGCTTTGACCAGTTCGAGTGCGAATACGATCTACTGGCCCTCGACGTGAGCTCGGACAATGTGGAGGGGCAGAACGAGGCGGCGGAGAACATCGAGAACAACCCTCTCATGCAGGCGGTCTGCGGAAGCCTTGGAGCTCCCGCGGGCGCTGGCGGGCCGCCCGATCTGACGGACGTGATGGGGCAGCTCGGCGGCAACGCCATCGCGGTGGCCGCGCTGGGACAGCTGCTGGATCCCAACTCGCCTCTGCGTCAGGCGTGCACCATCAATCCGGCGCGGATGTGCATGAACGTCAACATGATCGGCTCGTTCATTCCGCGCATCATCGAGGCTGCGTCGAAGACCACGCGCAAGCTGAACCTTCGGCTCGAGTGGAAGGAGCGAGCGGGATCGAACAAAGTGTTCGTCATCGAGACCTTCGTGACCTCCATCGCCGTCGCCGAGGCCGAAAACGCGGGGGGGCTATGAGGACGGGAGGTCGAGGCCGCCGGTCGTCGCGCCGGCGGGGCATGACGCTGCTCGAGGTGCTGATCGCCATCGGGCTCCTCGCGACCGTGGGCGCGCTGGCCTACACCAGCATCAACATGACCCTCAAAGTGCAGCGCCGGGCCGCGCGCCTGCAGGAACATTTTCACAGCGGGCGGTTGTTCCTCGAGCGCATCAAGCGAGAGCTCACGATGGCGTTCGTCAGCCTGCATCAGAGCGACGACCAGCGGACCAAGACGCTGTTCGACGGGGAGAGCGACTCGCTCATCTTCTCGACCAGCGCTCACAATCCGGTGCACCGCAACGCGCACCAGAGCGATCAAATGATCGTGGAGTACAAGCTCGACTCCGTCGATGGGCGGTCGGTGATCATTCGTCGCGCCAAGTACCATATCGACGACGCGCCCACCGCCGACATGAGCGAGGAGATCGCCGCGGTCGGAGTGGAGCGGCTGGAGTTCGACTACTACGATGAAGACCGTGAGGACTGGTCTTCGGATTGGCAGGTCGAGATCGATGATGCCGAAGAGAAGAGGGTTCAGCTCAAGGCGGTGCGGGCGTTGACCGCCAGCAGAGCGATCTTGAGGCCCCCGCGGGCGGCGAAATGAGCCTTCGTGGACGCTGAGATGTTGCCCTTCATCCACACGTTGGTCATCTGGCTGTAAGCGAAGTTGCTGCTCACGGCGATGAGGATCGTGACCAGGGTCATCACCACCAGCAGCGCCACTCCGCGGCGGCCTCGGGCGACGTCGGTCCTGACCGTGTCCCCAAGCCCTCGGCGGGTAACGCGCAAGGCGTCGCGCAGGGGCATCGGCTCGCGTCTGGTGGGCTGCTCACTCATCTCAGTAGAACAACGGCTCCTTCATGTGGACCTCGGCCTGGGACTCCAGGACGTATT
>JAAZYN010000443.1 GCA_014239625.1 Myxococcales bacterium
CACCGGGAGACACCCGATCTTGTCGTCACGCATCTTCCGCAGCGCGTCCAGGGTCGGAGTGTCCGGGGTCACGGTGGTCAGGTCGGTGACCATGATGTCGCGGACCGCGATGGGCCCCTCCTTACCTTTCATGCGGCGCGCGACCATGCGCAACAGCTCGCGGTAGGTCACCAGGCCGATGATCTTGCCCGTGTCATCCTCCACCGGGACGTGGCGAATGTGCTCCCACTCCATGAGCGACGCCGCCAGATCGACGATGTCGTCCGCCCGGACGGTGAACAGGTCACGGGCCATGAACTGGCTGACCTTCCGATAGCTGTGACGCCAGTCTTGAGACTCGGCGACGTTGGCGATCGTCCAGGTGTGCACCGGCTCGTTGGTCTTCTGTCGCGTCAAGCCCCCCACGACCAGCGCCCGGTAGCGCTCCTCTCGGGTCCCGTGGCCGTTCATCTTTGCCAGCGAACCAAGCATCCACTGGGCCCCGGTCATTCCGCTGCGGACCCGCTCCTCGAGGATCCCCAGATAGCGGTCCGTATCGCTCGAGTCGATGCCCTTACTCGACAGCCCCTCGCGGGCCAGCGGCAGCAGGTGATTGAGGATCAGCTCGCTGGCCTTGTACTCTCGGTCGCCGACCCAGCCGAACTGGGCCCGCATCCCGTGCCGAGCGGCGCTGGTGAAGTTCCCCTTCACCACGTCGAAGTCCAGCACATCCTCGATGCGTCCGTATTCCTGGGGGATCGCGCTCATCAACCCGAAGAAGAAGGCGGCGTTGGCGACCTCGTCGACGACCGTCGGCCCGGCCGGCAGCACCCGGTTCTCGATGCGCAGGTGGGCGATGTCTCCGACGACCCCGTAGCAGGGCCGATTCCAACGATAGACCGTGCCGTTGTGCAGGCGCAGGGCCGCCAGGCTCGGCGGTTTTCCGGCCTGGGCCATGGCGATCGGGTCCTCCTCCACCTCGGTGGCCAGCATCACCCGGAAACGCGCGATGTCCTCGCGAAAGATCTCGATGACCGAGTCCTGCACCCAGCGCTCGCCGAAGTGAACGCGCGTGCGGTCTCCACGCGCTTGGTGGGCCTGGGTCCGCATGTCGATGGATTGCTGAAACAAGGCGATCCGGGTCTCGCGCCAGAGCCGATGTTGGAGCAGCGTCGGCGAGTTCACAGCCGGCGCCAGCACCGGCCCGGTGATCGCCTGCGCCAGATTGTACAGCGGAGCGAACTCCTCTGGAGACACCTGGAAGTGGACCTGGAAGCTGGTGTTGCACGCCTCCAACAGGATGTTGTCGTGGCTCGCCTGGAGCTCGTCGAGCCCCTTGATCATCGTCTTGAACTTGCCACCCTTGAGCCGTGACAGGGCGTCGTTGAGCGCTCGGTAACGCGGCAGCGGTGTCATCGCGCCGAGGGTCAAGTCCGCCAGACTGAGCGTCGGCAAGATCCCGGTAAGGAAAATGTCGGCGCCGATCTCCTGGGCCTTCGCCCGCGCCTCGCCCACCGCAGCCAGGATCTCTCTCTCGGTGGCCGCCAGACAGTCCCCGGTGAACTCCCGCGGCGTCATGTTCGCCTCGAGGTTGAAGCGCGCCAGCTCCGTGGTGAAGAACGCTGGATCCAGGGTGTCGATGAAGCTGGTCACCTCGGGCGCAGGACCACCGCCCGGGTAGACGATGAACATCTCCTGCTCAGCGCCCACTCTGCGGACGTTCGACTCGATCAGGCCGGTGCTCTCGAGCATGTATTCGAGGGCCTGCAGGTCATCGAGAATCGCGCGGGTAAACGAGCGAAGTTCATCCTGCTTCAACTCACCGACGTTTTGCTCACCCATGATGGCCTCGCAGGCTGGCTGGCCCTATCTCGAACGTAAGTGGAGACGGCGGTGGCATGCAAGCAGATTGCACCCCTGCGGGCTCCTGGTTCGCGTAGAATTCGCGCGTGGATTTATCTGCCCAAAACCGATCGGGCCGCGCCATCTACCAAGCCGGGCCGCCGTTGACAACAACGATGCGCTGGCTTGTTTGCCCAACCCGCGCTAATTCGGGAGCATGATCTCCGCCCCCACCCGAATGAGGATCCCCGGACCGCTGGTCGGGATCGGCGTGGATCTCTGCGAGACGGAGCGGTTCGTCGGGCTCCGGACCCGGTGGCGAGGGCGCATGGAGCGCGTGTTCGCCGCGACCGAGATCGACGCCTTCCCAGGGGCCCGTCTCGGATGGTGCTGGGCCGCCCGGGAAGCCATCGTCAAGGCATTGCGGACGCGAATGCTCGGGTCGCCGTTGGTCGACATGGTCGTCGCCGAGCCCACCCCGGGGCAGCTCGTCTACCGGCCGCGAGAGCGGGCGCGGCTGCAGCTCGACAGCTTCGGCGTCACGCGCGTGAGCCTGTTGGCCACGACCATCGGGGGGGTCGCCGCGGTGCTGGCCCTGGCCCACGGCCGCTCAGTCGGCCCGCGGCCCGACTGGGAGGTGGCCTGGGGCGCCCTGCCCTGGCGTGATAGGAGCGCCGCGTCGAGGCTCGCCCGACGCGCAGGCGAGTTGGCGTTGCGGCAGATCGTCGGGACCTCCGGCGTGGCTGTCAGGTGGTCTGGTGGCCACGGCAGCCCGCCCGACGTGACGCTCGGCCCCGATGGTCCAGACGCGTTGGTCAGCTTGAGCCACGATGGAGGCCTGTCCGGCGCGTTGGTCGCGGTGCGCGACCCATGAGCGCAGCCGCCATCATCACCCTCGTCGTGGCGACGCTGCAGCTCGTCATCATCTTCGGGTTCGTGCTGTTGGAGCGCCGGCAACCCGCAGCCACCCTCGCCTGGCTCATGGCGGTGCTGCTGTTACCCGGCCTGGGTGTGGTGCTGTACGTGGTCTTCGGGTCGACCCGGATGCGGCGCGCCACCCAGAAGGCGAGCGAGATCGAGCGGCGGGTCGAAGACACGTTGACCGCTAACGGGCTGGCGGTGCTACCCCAGTCGCTGCAGGCGGCGGCCGCCCCCCTGGAGCCTCGAACCCGGGCGCTGATCAAGCTTGGCAACACGGTGTCGACGACGCCGGCGTCCACCTGTAACCGAACCCAGGTGTTGGTCAACGCTGCAGCTACCTACCGGGCCATCCTGACGGCGATCGGTACGGCTCGTGACCACATCCACGTGGAGTTCTACATCATCCAGCCCGACCGCACCGGCGTGTCCCTACGCGATCGACTCGTCGCCCGCGCGGAGCAAGGCGTCGAGGTGCGGGTGGTGTGCGACGCCGTGGGGAGCCTGGCTCTCCCGGATGACTTCTGGGACCCGCTCACCGAGGTCGGCGGAAAGTTCGCCTGGTTCGCCCCGGTCAACCCGCTGTATCGGTTCCGACGTCGCGACCGCATCGACTTCCGCAATCATCGCAAGATCGTGGTCGTAGACGGGCGCATCGGGTTCACCGGCGGCATCAACGTCGGCCGCGAGTATCTAGGCCTAGACCCGGATATCGGACATTGGCGCGACACCCACCTGTTGATCGAGGGGCCAGCGGTGCTCAGCCTCCAGCAGGCGTTCGCCGAAGACTGGCTAGCCGCGTCCGAAGAACAGCTCGACGACAAACGGTATTACCCTGACCCGCGAGAGCCGTGGGCGGGGGATGCGATCGTGCAGGTGGTCGACAGCGGCCCGGACCGGAACTGGACGCCGATCCAGCGGATCCACGTGCAGGCCATCGCGATGGCGCAGAAGCGGGTGTGGATCACCAGCCCCTACTTCGTGCCCGACGCCGTCGTCGAGGCGGCGCTCATCACAGCGGCCCTGCGTGGCGTCGACGTGCGGCTGCTGCTGCCCTTCAAGTCCGACAACGCCCTGGTCGGCTTCGCCTCGCGCGGGTACTACGCCCGCATGCTCGAGGCTGGCGTCCAAGTGTACGAATACGCGCGAGGCTTCGTTCACGCCAAGACGATGATCGTCGACTCCTGGGTGGGCACGGTCGGCTCCGCAAACATGGACGTCCGGAGCTTTCAGCTCAACTTCGAGCTCAACGCCTTCGTGTTCGCCGAGGACTTCTGCCAATCGCTGGAGCGCGAGTTTCGGGAAGACCTTGACGACGCGACGCAGATCACCCTCGAGGCGGTGAAGAACACCCCGTATTGGCGACGGCTCCTTCAGAGCGTGGCGCGCCTGCTGTCGCCGTTACTGTAGAAGCGAGCCATCGGATGGCCGGGGCTGTCGCAGGGAGTACGCACCCGTCAGCGCTGCGGATCCGCCGGTTGCAGCCGAAGGGC